>JAYELY010000317.1:0-8586 GCA_034717795.1 Caldifarciminota bacterium | reverse complement strand
AACTCAGGCAGATTTTTGAGGAACATCACCCCCTTGACACAACCCAGACATTAGTTATGCTATGGTGTTGGGCGTTATTCGCCCCATGGGTTTAGAAAAACGGTTCTCTTGAACCGACGCCAAAGGAGGTACGATGAAGAAAATCGTGATAGTCCTGCCTTTAGCTATCCTTATCGTGAGTTGTGGATTGTTCCCCAAGCCCCCGGACGTTGAAGGGATAGAGAAACTGCTCACCGAGGAGTTGAAGATAGTTGTCACTCCGGACGATGACAGCGTTACAATAGAGATCAAAGGTTTTCCAGCCGAGCTGCCTGAAGGACTTGAAGGTGTAAGCGTCTATCTTGGGCCAGACACAATGGGTGGAGTTCCTGGCAGCGAGCTCGGAGTGCCTATCGCTTCGGGTATCACCCACGATACGACACTCGAGCAAGGCGGATTAGAGAACGGTAAGCAGTACTATTTTGAAGGCCGCGGCGAGATGGCAGGCGACACGGTTTCGACTTTGGGTTTCGGGGGCATGTTCTATCCACGGCCATGGGGCCAAGGCTCCTACCTGGGTCATGGCCCGGGAACCCCTCCTGAAGAAGGTAAAGATAACGCCTTTATCCTTAATCGTGAGACAGGCAAACCTACTTCTATGTCAGCCGATTCAACAGCAGACTTCTTCTTTTTTACAGATGCACAAGGTGAAAATCTCTATATTACTAGCGGGGCCGTACTTGCGGTTGGAGAGATCGAAAAGAACGGAATTGCAGACGCACATACATATATCGACAGCTGGTTTAAGGTTCAGAACGCACCCGAAGCCTACGTCGATACCATGCTGATTGAGAAGGGAAAGGTATACCACTTCAAGATCGCTGATGATTACTACGGCAAGTTTGCGGTCGAGGGTATAGACGTAGTACCTGCCCTTACGTTAGGCGAGGGTGATGCCCTCAGGGTTTGGCTTCGCTATGCGTTCCAGACCGCCCAGCACATAGGACACTACTGATTACTCCCCTCCCTTGCCGGGAGGGGGGAAGATGAGGATCACCCCCTCCTTTATCCTCCCCCATCAAGGGGGAGGATGGTGGATTCTAGAAAGCCTTTGCTTGAAGAGGTATTCTTACCTGCATGGCTTGAATGTGGTTCTCACCACAGGCAGCTTCTCGATTTATCTTGAACTTATCAGCCTGTAGCTCTTTGAATCACGCCGGTATTGTGCCTAATTCCCAATTTCTGTTAGGGTCAATTGGTGGTGTTGGCTTCGCTTGTGCCTTTCACCTCGCCTGGATCTTCTGCCCTACCTCTTTCTTTCGCATCTTCTGAGATGAACGGAGATATTCGCTTCTTCTCAAGCCCCTTCTGGACGAAGAGATCGGTTATCGCCTGCGCGTTTTCAGGCGAGAGCGAGTTGATTAACCCATTGGCCGCCCCAGCGGCCTCCTTCTGGTGCCGGTTCCACCGACCGTATGAGAAAGGATGCAGGATTCGAGAAAGCAAAGTGGGATGCGAGGTTTCCTCCTCTTCCTTGAAGTCGAGGCTTCTTGTCGCAAGCGAGGCCAGGATGAGGTGGGCAGGGATTGCAAGTGCCGGAAGCGGGCGTTCACCGATCCTTTCCAGCAGATTGCTGGCGATTTTCTCGGCCTCAGCGAACGCCTCTTCGCCCTTTTTTGCCTCAGCAAGGAGCAGGAAAGCCTCAAGCCGCTCGCTTTCCTCTATCCAGTCCCCCAACTCCTTCTCTATGCCCTCCAGCACCTCCGATGCCGCAGGATACATCTTGTTTGCCAGATTGATCTTTGCAGCAGTGACACGAGCGAATACGTGAAACGCAGGATTATCCAGTTGCCGGGCGAGCTGCTGCAACTCCAAAAGCTCAGCCACGGCTGTTTCAACATCGCCTGTGCCTATAAGATTTTCGAGACGAACCGCCATTCCCATGAACGTCTGTCTCGGATTCTCGCTGCGCCGTGCCATCTCGATTGAACAATCTGCCTCGCGCAGCCCGTCGGCAAAACGTCCCAGTCTCGCGTAGATACTAGCCCGAGTTCTCAAGGCATCGATTGCCATAGGGGTCATCTGGGGGGATTGGGCTGTCTTATCGGCGTCCTCAAGGACCCGAAGTGCTTCCTCGTAGCGCGCCAGGGTTATGTTGGAGGCGGCGTACTGCAGTCGAGCGCCCGCTTCACACCAGGCGTCACCTGTTTCTCTGGCGAGTTCAAGGGCTTCTTTGGCCTGGGCACGTCCTTGCGCGAACCGACCCTGATGATTATTCAAGGAAGAGAGAGCGATCAGGACCTCTATCGCTCCCGGCTGATTTCCAACCTCTCTGGATAATTTATAAGCCTCTTCAAGATGGGGCAGGGCTTCATCCATCCGCCGCAGAGCCTGAAGTACATTCCCCAGACTTGCGTGCGCCTCTGCCAGGGGATCAGGCGCACCAACCATCTTGCGAAGCTTGAGCGCCCGCCCGTATGGTTCCAGAGCCTCTTTGAGGCGTCCTTCGTAAAAGTAAAGATGGCCCAGTTTCATCTGAACTTCAGCGCTCAGCTCAGGATTCTGCAACTCCTCAGCCCTGCTCTCAGCCTCCTCAAGCCTTGAGCGTGCCGCTGCAAAATCCCCACGCATCATCTCGAGACTCGCTATCTCGATCGTGCAGTGGATTATCGTCTGGCGGTGGCCTATCTCAAGGGCGGTATTCAAGGCGCGTTCGAGATAACTTTGAGCCCTTTCTCCTTGCCCCATCTGGAGAAGCAGTCGTGCCATGTTTAAGAGATTGTTCGTCAGAAGCAGCTTGTTTTCCGATTTCTCGGCAACTGCTATCGCCCGCTCATAGTAGTTCAGGGATTGATTTGGACGTCCCATAGCCCTGTTCAGCGTGGCCAGGTTGTTGAGCGAGCGGTTTATGTCCTCAGCATCCCCTGACTCCTGGCTAAGGTCGAGAGCCGCCTTGAAGTCGGCTTCCGCTTTCTCAGGGTTACCTTGCTGAGCCTGGCCGGCTCCACGTTCAAGCAGAGCAACCGCTTTACCTTGATTGTAAGCCAGGGTTTCGGAACGTCTGAGTGCTTCTTCAGCGTACTCGAACAGGTGTTCGAAATCTGAAATGGCCCGG
Source organism: Caldifarciminota bacterium (assembly GCA_034717795.1). Lineage (GTDB taxonomy): Bacteria > Hydrothermota > Tepidihabitantia > B3-TA06 > B3-TA06 > B3-TA06. Next base: position 5,492 of record JAYELY010000317.1, on the reverse strand, counting down.
GAGGCGTGGGCCAGTTTGTTCAGGGCGTTAACCTCGCGTTCAGCCAGTCCCTTGCGGATCGCGAGATTGCGTGCGGCCACGTAGTCCTTAGCCGCTTCTTCGAACCGGCCCTGATACTCTAAGACCCCAGCTCGGCCGAAGTGGGCGCAGAAAAGCTCTTCACTTAACCCCTCGCCGAAATGCTCCTCCCAGATACCTATCGCCCGCGAGTAATCCTCCTGGGCCGCCTCGTTGCGGAATAACCGGCGGTTCTCTCTGGCCGACCGAAGGCTGTAATTGAACGCCTGTTCCCAATCCTCGGCCTCTGCCCAGTGATGGGCAAGCATCGCAAAATAGCGATCGAGCGATGCGGGGTAAAGGGTCTCGACAGCACGGGCAACCTCTCGGTGCAGACGTTCGCGATCACCGCGAAGGATCGAGTCGTAGCAGACATCGCGCACCAGCGTCTGCCTGAATACGTACTCTGTCTCGCCCGCCTCTATGGAATAGATAAGTCCTGAGGCTGTTGCAGGGGACATAAGTCCCCCCACATCACCCTTCTTCATAGCATGCGCAATGATCGTAGACGGGAAGTGCATCCCGTAGACAGCACCAAGCCTGAGTGCCTGGCGGACATCCTCAGGCAATCTATCCAGCCTGGAAAAGACAAGGCTGTAAAGATCGTCAGGAATCTCCGCCGCATCCACCCCTTCGCCCATTACCCATTTGCCGTCTACGTCTTCAACGAGGTTTTTCTCCAAAAGATAGCCGGCCCACTGTTCAAGAACCGACGGGTTGCCGAGCGAACGTTCGTAAAGGAATTGATGAAGCGCATCATCGGCCCCAGCACCCAGTATTTTCTCCGCAAGCTCCCTTGAATCCGATGCAGAAAGCGGCTCAAGCCTAATCCGATCCAAATCTTCCTGCGCGATCTCGAATCCCTCACAGAACGTTTCTTCATACTCCGGGTTGTATGTAAAGAAGAAGCTTATCCCCTCAGGTCTAAGCCGGGGTATTGTGCGTGCGGCGAATGCAAGCATCTTTAGTGAACCTGCCTCGCCTCTTGCAGGATCGTCAACCAGGAGAGCCAATGGACGCCCTGCTCCTCGTCGAAGAACATAGCTGCGGAAGGCATCCATCAAGTTTTCAACCCTCAGCTCTGGGGAATACGCGGCTATCTCTTCTTGTGCTTGCTCAAGACCAAATAACATACCTGCGATGAACGCAAAACGTCTCAGGAGCTCGTCACCCTCAAGGTTCTCACCAGCCCTGGTTGCAACATCCCTCAGATGATCTTTTAGTTTTTTATGCTTTGCATCTGCGGAGTCGTCTTCCTTGATAGCAGCCTGGCTCATGAGGATGCGCCGGAAGACCTGATAGGGGGCTCCTCTTTTATCGAGCGATACCTCAAGCACCTCGTGCGTAGGAGCGAGGTTTTGGGCTAATCTGTGCAGAAACCTGCTCTTGCCCATCCCCTGATCACCCGTTATCCCTACTGCCTTGCTCTTACCTTGGGCCAGTTCGAGCGCACGGTCGAGTTCTGCTTCATGCGTCTTCCACTCACCCACGGCTTCGGAAGCGACCTTCTTGGCTTCGCCGAGTCTGAAGCGTGGGTAGATTATACCACCGACCTCAACATCGGGCATCTCCTCGATCTCATAAAGATCTGAAAACTTCTGGGCGGACTCTTGGGTGATTACGAACTCACCTGGTTCAGAGGCATCCATGAGCTTTGCAGCGGCGTTCACACGCTGGCCGATGACCGTGTACTCCTTCTGGTATCCGCCTATGAATCCGGCGAAGCACGCGCCGTATGCAAGTCCTGCCTTCAGCTTAAGCTGGGTTTTCAAATCTTTCAGATCGCAGAAGAACCCTGCAGCGTTCGTTCGATCTTGCTCATGGCTTAAAGGAGCACCGAATAGTATCAGAAACGTGCTTCCCTGGGGCGCGATATTAACCTTGTTGATTGTTCCATGATAACTCGAAAGGAGCTTTCCAAGGCTCGTGTAGAAATCGTTGAGGGCTTGGAAGTCGGGATTTGCCGCATCGTAGCCCTGAATGTTGAGAAATACAGGGGCCACCACACGGTACTCCCCGCCTGAGGAGAGCGAAAGCCTTCCGCTCTTGCCTGCGGGCAGGAATGAGCGCGTCAACCCGGCAAGTTTTTCGCGTTCTGAGTCATTGATCACAGGATAGGCCTCGTCATGGAACATCTCCTCGCGCAGGCCCTTCTTTATGATAAGTTCGCCGGGATCCAACGACTTCTCTGCGCGGGCCAGTTCTTCAATCGCCTCGCCAAGCGGAAACCAGTCATTCTTTTCCTCATCCCCAAGGATCGCCTCGAAGTAGGACCCGCCTCCCACGATCGCCTTTATCGAAAGGGGGAAGTCCCCTTTGCGAGTCTTAACCTCGTGATGCCCCTTGAACCAGTCAAGCATCTTCCATGCCGCGTCGGTTGCGCGGTCAACGGCATCCACACCGCCGAATCGGGCAAGCAGCGAGTCGCCGCCCATCTTGAGGAGAATGCCATTGTAGTCCGCGAGTATTCGAGAGAGTCGCCTGAAGTGAGCGTTGAGTATCTGGGTGACCTCCTCTATCCCCTCCTTACCCGCAGCGGTCAACGCATCGGTAAGCGGCGTAAAACCAGAGATGTCGGTGTAAAGCAGCACGGATCTCGTTTTGGTGATTCCATGAGCAACCTTTTCATCTCGTGCGATCCGCGCAAGCACATGAAAAGGAAGTTGTGGAAGAAGCACCTCCTCGGTCATACTTCTACCTCAACTGGAGTTCGTAGCGCAGTGAGGGCATAAAAAGCGGATCGAGTTTAGATTCCAGGAACTGCTTGAGGAACGATTTCTTTTTTGGAATCTTAATGAGCTTGGGCGTGCCCTCCAGACCGCATAGCTCGGCCAGTATCCGGTGGGCGTCGTCGCGCGTGCCCAGGGTGTCCACGAGACCGCAGGCGTACGCCTGCCGTCCTGAGATGATCCTGCCGTCGGCTATCGCATAAACGCTGTCAAACGGCAGACCGCGTCCTGCCACAACCTCCTCCACGAACTGCTGATATACGTCCTCTATCACGCCTTTCAAAAGAAGCGTGTCCCGCTCGGTGGGCTGGCGGAATCCTGACCCTATGTCCTTGTGTTCGCGAGACTTCACGGTATAAACCTGCACCCCTGCCTTATCCATGAGGTCCTTATAGACCGGGAAGCTTAAGATCACACCGATGGAGCCGGTGAGCGTGCCTGGCAGGGCCACTATCCTGTCCGCGGGTGCCGACACGTAGTAGCCGCCAGATGCCGCAATTGAGGACATGGATACAACCACCTTTTTGTCGGCTTTCTTCAGACGCTTGATTGCTTCGCAGATCTCCTGGCTTGCGCCCACGCCTCCGCCAGGGGAGTTGACAACAACGAGCACGCCTTTGATCGCAGGGTTCTCCTCAAACTTTTTCAGGTCTTTGACAATCTCCTTTGAGGAAACAATGGGACCTTCTATCTCCACAAGCCCAAGCCCACCTGCCTTGCACCCCAGGACAAACACCGCGGAAAACATCAAAAAAGGGAGTTTTTTCAGGATAAAACGGCTCATGCCGACCTCCTTTTAAGCTTGACGGGTTAGCTCGCCCATTTGGTAGTGGGCCTAGGTAGAGTCGAACTACCGACCTCACGCTTATCAGGCGTGCGCTCTAACCAACTGAGCTATAGGCCCTCGACAGTTGGAATGATAAGGAAAAACCCGTGAAATGTCAACCCTGATTCAGGACACGTTGAAGTGATTAAGCTGCCCGTAACACAAATAAAAGCTACCCAAAAGGTGGTCAGAAGTTGGACAAAAGATGGACAAAGGCGCGACTGCGTCGCAATTACAGATTGCAGATTGGAAGATTGAAGATTGAAAGACTGAAGATTGGAAGATTGGAAGATTACAGATTACAGATTGGAAGATTGAAGATTGGAAGATTGGAAGATTGAAGATTGGAAGATTGAAGATTGGAAGATTGAAGATTGGAAAATGGATCGGTTGAGAGCAGGGGGTGCGACTGCGTCGCAATTGCAGATTGAAGATTGGAAGATTAGAAGATTACAGATTGAAAGATTGCTCCGCAAGCGTCGCCCTACGGTCAAAATGCAAAATGGAGGGGGAAGCTCACGGCGGACGTTGTGGGACAAGTTAAAGCAGCAAGAGGATAACGGTTAGGCTGGCGGCGGCAATCAGGGGCGAGGCTACGGCCCAGAACACCAGCGGCGGCTTGTCCTGGCGCCGGGTGCCGTAGTGTCCGGAGGACGCATGTGTGTTGCGGGTGTTATGTCCTTGATTAAGGGGCGTTAGCCCCATAGAGTTATGGAGATGCCCCGCAAGGGTACGGGTGTTATTTCCTTGATTAAGGGGCGTTAGCCCCATGGAGTTATGGAGATGCCCCGTAGTGGTATGGGTGTCGGGCTCGCGGCTGGCCAGCTTTCTTACGGCGGTGATAAAACGCATTGCCGCAAGAATCGCAACCGCGCCCGCGATGAGTATTATAAGCACCGTTTCAAGCATGTAGTCGTCATTGTAACCAGATAAGGGAGATAGTCAAGGGCGCGACTGCGTCGCGATTACAGATTACAGATTGAAGATTGGAAGATTACAGATTGAAAGATTGCTCCGTAAACGTCGCCCTACGGAGCAAAATGGAAGGGGAAGCTTACAACTCACGGCTGACAGCATACGGCGGACGTCTGGGGTGAAATGATGGGGGAGAGTCAAGGGAAAAGAGCCAAGCGTCAGCTTGGCTACCGCGCTCTTGACAAAAAAAAGGCTTGGCTTATACTGTAACTTATGGCGATGGAGGAAAACCTCAAGAAACTTCTTAGGCGTCTAAGATCAAGCGAGAAAAAAGCAAGAGATAAGGGTTTCAAGGATGCCGAGGGGAAGCTAGAGGAGGTTTACAGAATCCTAGAGCAGGACGAAAGTCTTCTGAAGAAAGCTTTAGCAAAAGTAGATTTCAGTGACAGAAATGCTCTTGCAGGATTTGTACACTTCTTAATGTGGCTCCAGGTGAATCATAAACGTGAATATGTTGAGACTATTCTTCGGAGAATTACCGAGTTGCCGCTCCCAGAAGGACATTCGGTTGAAAAAGCCAAGAAATATAAGGCTAGTCTTTATTATCTACTTGCTAGCTATTTGTCTGAAGATAAGAATAGATTAGAGGAATCAGATCAGTATTATCAGAAATCCCTTGAACAGGAACCTGATTTTTTCCATGTTCAAGAAGAATACGCTTCTTTATTATTTCGCTTGGGTAAATTTGGAGACTCGGTCTTTCATTATAAAAAAGCACTAAAATTGAAGAAAGATTCCATTAGTACTCGACTTGGTTATGTCCTTACATTGACTTTAATGGGGAAATTCAGATGTGCAAGAAAAGAGTATCGTTTAACAGCGAGAATTGCAAAACGGAAGAACCTCTTGCGAAGTTTCCTCGATGATTTTGAATGGATGGAGAGAGGGTTTATCGACATTGAAGA
>JAYELY010000316.1:0-1692 GCA_034717795.1 Caldifarciminota bacterium | reverse complement strand
ACAAGAGCAGCATGCTTTGAGAGGGTGGAGATCTTCGCCTGCTCCTGTTAGTGAACTCACGTTTATATCCAAATTTGAAGCCATAAAAGCCCTTGAACAATATTTCTTGAGAGAAGGAGAAGGTGCACCAGGGGATAAGATTGATTGCTTGCTTAGGGATGCACAGGGAGACTTTATACCGACTGCTAAGGAGATGAGTCAGGTGAAGGAAGGCGACCTCTTCTCTCTTTTCTTTTCAGGAGAGCCAGATGTACGGAGAGATATTAGACAACGTTATATGACCGACGATGAATACGCCTTGAAGCTTCTAAGAAAGTATGTGGCCCATGGGGCCGGTTATGAATCTTCGCATGTAAAAGATATTGAGCTATATTTACAACAAGTAGCCGATTGGAAAAAACTTACGGATAATGCACCATTGCCGGTAGGGCATAAGTGGTTTTTGGGGAATCCTATTAGGATTGAAAGGCGGCCTTTTTTGTATGATTTCAACCAGCAAGGTCCTTTAAACTATGTCCCTCCGGAAGAGGAAGCTTTTGATGTAGCATCTGTTCCTAGCTTTGGTTTGCCTCTAACCGGTTACGGTGCAGGTTTTCTTGGGATGCCATCGGGTGATGGTGGCAAAGCCACATCTTCAAGCCTCAGCTTACCCTCATTCCCCTCCCCGGTGGGTTTCGAAGGTGCCGGCAGAGTCTCGAGTACACCCTCGGTCGGATTACCTGGCTTGGGATGGGGTGGAGCCGCGATGCCTGCGCCATCCATTGGTCTTTCAGGGATCGGAGGGGGAAGTGCGCCGTCGTTACCTTCACCACGGAGTCTTGGAGGAGGCTCTTCCGGCGCTGGCGGTATGGGTGGAGGACTTGCCGGAGGCGGATTCGGTGGCGGCTTGGGGGCGGGAGCGTGGAGCATTCCCAGTGGTGGTGGAGGCCTTGGTTTGGGGGCTCAACCGTTGGCAGAGATTCCTTCTGGCGATCGTTTTATGCCCAAACCCATCGGCGGGCCGCAGGCCAACTACTCCGGCATCGGCCTGGGTAGAACCCCATTAAATCAGATGAATGCACCCCAACAGTCGCAGCAGCCTGCAATGCAGCCCCAGCAGCTTGTTAGAATGGTAATCAACAGGCACGAGGAGATCAGCAAAGAAAAGCTTGAACAGTACGTTTCAGCCTGGCTCGAAAGCCAAAGCAGAGTGGGGTAGGGAGAAAAGATGAAAGAAGTTGATATAACCGGCCTTCCTAGTGACAACTCAGAATCACATATTGGATTAAGCGAAGAGTTATACCGTATTCAAGAGCAAAACGTTAAAGAACATCAAGACGTATCGGTTTATTTTGAACACAGCGATGAATCATACAGGATTACTGAATTGTATCAGCGATTTCCGATGGATGAGGCTCTTCGTGATGTAGTAAGAAGTTCTGATTTTACAGCTTACGTTGATTTAGTTGGGGATTCCCTTGAATTCAAAGATCAACTAGTCAAATTAAGCTACATTAAGAATTGGTTTGATTTCTCCTTTAAACAATTAGTGGCCAATCCTAACCAAAGGCCACTCCAACTTTACAGCTATCCTGAATTGCAACAAGCAGTTTATTACGGTAATTTGATAAGAGAACTTGTCACAAAAGATTGTTTTGTAAACATGTGGAGCTCTCTCCTTCCTAATGTAGGTTTAGGAGGATTGCCTATAGG
>JAYELY010000315.1:0-1698 GCA_034717795.1 Caldifarciminota bacterium | reverse complement strand
GCTTTCTTTCGTAGAGAATCGGAAAATCTAACCAATCCTGTAAAGCTGGGTATTTTTCACAAAAGTGCTCACGAACTGCCGCATCAAAAGCTGCGAATTCTTCAGGAGTTAACCCTAGGGCTTCAGCCAGCTCAGAGGGGCCTGAATCTGATTTCTTCCCTGCGGCCCCAATCGGCGTCGTTAGAGTAGGAAAGCACACCAGCACAAAACCTAATACTACAACTATTGACCAACCCTTCTTCCACTGAATCTTATCCATTTTTCCCTCCCGTTTCTAAGCATCGCCAGCTGGCTCTAGTTCTTCCGATATAACGTAAATCTCTCCGTTGTGGAAACCGAATGTCACAGTTGGGGAAGGCGATTCAAACCTTCCATAAGCCTTTATCACTCTCAGTCCTGGCTTGTCTTCAAGTTTCGGCTTTCTTTCGTAGAGAATCGGAAAATCTAACCAATCCTGTAAAGCTGGGTATTTTTCACAAAAGTGCTCACGAACTGCCGCATCAAAAGCTGCGAATTCTTCAGGAGTTAACCCTAGGGCTTCAGCTTGTTCCATTTCAGTCAAACGTTCCCAATCCCCAATGAGTTTAGCCTCATCCACCCTCTTAACTTGATCTAGTATTGTCCTCGCAACTCTTACTCCTGTCTTATCACTCCCTGCAACAATTAACAAAGATTTATCAGGGTTCCAAGGATTTGCTAGTATCTCCAATATCCCTTTATCTTTCCCTGGATATTCCTCCGTTACTTTAGTTGTATCTGTTATCTCGTAAACCTTCTGGAGCATAGTATTTGACCCAGAAGTCCCAATCAAAATCAGATTATAATTACCTCCATCGCTCTTCGGGAGTTCACTCTCTCTCCGGATTGCAGGCTTGTTTCCGGTCAGTTCCTCCAATCTCTTAGCTATGGCTTCCGAAGCCTCCTGCTCGATCTGGGTTGCATTTTCACCAACTACTATCAATGCCTCCTTTTCAAACAATTTAGGGTAATTATCTAAGGTCATTACCTCTGAAGGTGTGGGCGGAGGTTCGGTAGGAGTAGGGGCTTCTTGCTCAGCGGTCGGTCTAAACCTCCCCGTCTCAGTAGGAATAGATGCTTGTTGAGTACACCCAAACAAAACCACAACTCCGCCCAAAAGAGCAGCTACCAATCCAATTAAAATCCGTTTTCTTTTAGTTAACATGTTTGCTACAGCTGAAGAGAAAACACCAGGGCGGGATGCATCAAGCCCCTTTAAGTTGGCGCTTGGTAGACCGGTGGTCTCTCTGTTTTGTGTTGAAAGCCCTACCTCTCTCGTCAGATAATTCATCGCTCTGCTGAACACCCGTTGGGGTCCATTGGCTACCAGTGGATCACCAGAGCCGCCCACGGTGTATCTATTCGGCTGAACCAGAGTAGTCCAAAGCACTGTATCCCTCTATCTGATGAGGCAAATCGTACACGATTCCCCGGTGATCCCTGGCATATTGGTTGAGACGGCCGAGAAGATCGTAGAAGTCCACGACACGATTGCCATCACTATCCTCACCATGAGCCGTTCCGGTGTCGATGAACTCGTTGTACAAAGCCTGAACCCCAATTTGACAGATAGCAACACGCGAGGGATACTTGGGGCATCAGGATACCAAATGCATATGTGGAATGGAGTATCCGATGCCAAAGTGGAAGATCCCCCTCGAACAAGAGATCGAATGGACA
>JAYELY010000314.1:0-8692 GCA_034717795.1 Caldifarciminota bacterium | reverse complement strand
TCGGGGTCCCCGCTCAGCCGCGGAGCGGATGAGTGGGGTGAGACCCCTCCCCGAATACCTCGCCTGAAAAGCAGAAGAGCTCGGTTTCCTCATCCTGCCAGCAGTCCTTATGCAAACCCGCCTTCATGCACGTGTGTGAAAGGAAGGTCTCGCGGTCCCAGCCCTCCTCGACCGGGACCTGGGGGAGAAGCACCCCTTGATAAGGACCGCGCCGAACAACCAGCCCGTGCCTGCCGACCTCGACTTCCTTCGGATCGTCAATCTTACGCAATGGCGATAGGACTGTTATCTCTATGTCAATCTTTGCAAACTCCTGCGGCTCCAATGGCATGAACCGCGGGTCCCCGAACGCCGCGGCGCGCGCCATCTCCGCAATCGCCAGATACAAAGGCTTTATCCCCACAATGTAGCCTATGCATCCGCGCAGCTGGCCCTGCTCGTGCAGGGTAACGAACGCGCCCTGCACCCGGGCCAGACGCTTTGTCGAAGGCTTCTCCGGATTCCAGGTTCTCCCCGCAAGCCCCTCCTTTATGGCCCTCCGGGCGATCCTCAGAAGCTCGGCGCGCTCCTCGGTTGAAAGCTGTTCCTCAGATGCAGACATGACTATCCTGCGGTAAATGCAAAGGCCGAATAGCCGACCACGTAGCCTCCGCGCTGGCCGGTTATATCGTTGGAGTTGTATGCGGCCAGGAGGTTGGCTTTCTTGATCCCAAGCTTTTGGGCCGCGTAGAGAAGCGCGGCAAGCCCGTCCCCGCCGCAAGCGGCGGCAGTGCCCCGGGCAAGGGCCTTCTGTAACCCTTCCGCATCGAGATTCTTCACAAACTCAACAGTCCGGGCGTCGCTCGCCTTACATGCCTCATAGGATTCCCCGTGGTATAGATCCGTGGAGATAAGCACCAGCACGTCGAGGCGGGTTCCAACAATCCCAGCTAAAGCATCAGCCAGGATACGAGGATGTTTCGGTTGGTATGGTGCCGTGAGTATCGGCGCTATCTTTACGTCAGGCAGCACCATGACAAGCGGCGGGATCTGAACCTCAAGCGAGTGCTCTGCTGCGTGGGCGTGGATGTCGGCCTGGAACGCATCGTTGAACTCAAGGAACCGGGCGGCAAGCCCTGAGTCTACCTCAAGATTCCCAATGGGCGATTCCCATATCCCTTCCGGGAATACCTGCATGTGCCGCACGGGTACGCGGTGCTGGGGGCCTATCATCACCACAGTCTTTAGGTTGCGATCTTTCAACTGGTTATACGCTTCGGCTGCGGCCTGGCCCGAGTAGGTCCAGCCTGCGTGCGGGACCTGGATCGCACGGATCGGTTCGGATATTCTGGGTGTCTCGCATCTTTCAAAGAACCCTTCCCACATACCCCGTGCCTGGGCAGGGTCTTGAGGATAGAACTGGTTGCCCCAAGAAGGCTTACGTACTACCATAACTTGACTCCCTTTTGTTTATGATAAGATGTTTGTTCAGGAGAGGATCTGTGAAGGTGTAAGTTCATCCTTCTCCTTTATTTTTGTATGTGCCTGAGTCAGCCAGGCATGAAAAGGCTACTGGCCTATCAGGCGGTCGAGGTGTGTTTTCGCCTCGGCATGTTCCGGATCGAGTTCCAGGACCCGGCGGAAGTGCTGCTTGGCTTTTTCCTGTTCGTTGGAGCCTTCCAGGGCCAGACCGTAAAGGTAGTGCGCGTGCGGGCTTTCTTCATTAGTGGCCGTTGCTTGCTTGAGGATCTTTACCGCCTCGGAGTACTTCTGATTCAGGATGTAGAACTCCGCTTTCTCAAGAAGTTCCTTAAAGCGTTCCTGAGGGCCTTCGTTCATTCTTTCCCCTAGAGTTTTTTAACCCGTTCGATGTCTTGATCGCGTCCCAGGATCACAAGCGTATCGCCCTCGCGTATCTCGTCCTCCGCGCCTGGAGCGATGTTTATCTTTTCTTTGATGTCCGGCACGCCCTTCTTGTTGACGACAGGGACCTTACTGCGGATCGCTATGACGTTCACCCCGAAGCGTTTTCTCAGGTGCAGGTCTGCGAGCTTGCGGCCCAACATCTTCTTTCGGGCTGCGATCTCCACCAGGCTGTACTCTTCCGAGAGTTCGATGAAATCGAAGATGTCCGGGGAAAGTATGTTCTCCACCAGACGTATCGCCATGTCCCTTTCCGGGAAGATAACGCGATCGGCGCCTATGCGTTTCACAAGCCTGGCATGGCGCTCATCGGCGACCTTGACCACCACCTCTCCTACCCCGAGTCCCTTGAGCAGCATGGTTACCAAAAGGCTGTCCGCGATCGAGTCGCCGAAGCTCACGAGCGCGGTATCAACCTCGTCAAGCCCTGCATCCCGGAGTGATTTCTCATCGGTGGCGTCCAGTTCTACGGCGTTGGCAAGCTCCGAGCCCAGTTCTTCTATCTTGTCCGGGTCCCGATCGCATGCAAAGACCTCATAGCCGCGTCTTGCAAGCTCTAACGCCACCGCCGAGCCGAAGGTGCCGAGACCGATAACTGCGAATATCTTAGGCATCTAACCCACCACTATGTTGGTTTGAGCAGGACGTATTCGTGATGCTTTGGCGCCTTGTATGAGCGCGGAACCTATGGTAAGGGTTCCTACCCTGCCTGAGAACATGGTCAGGATCAAAACCAGCTTGCCCAATACCCCGAGATCGGCGGCAAACGAAAGGTACGGGGACAGGGCTGAACCGGTTGAGATTCCAACCGTTCCGAACGCCGAGAACGCCTCGAACGCACAACGCATCACGTCATCTCCACGCTTGAATATTACGAGCAGAAGAGCGGAAGTCAAGACCACGAATCCTGCCAGTATGACGAGCGATGTCGCGCGGTGAATCTGGTCCGGCTTGACGGTCCTGCGCAGCATCACCACCTCTCTGCGGCGACGCAGCACCCGGCCTATCTCTGCAAACGTGAGCGCGAAGGACGTGGTCTTTATCCCTCCTCCGGTGCCGCCGGGCGAAGCGCCGATAAACATGAATAACATCAATACAAGCAGGGTGTAGGTGCGCAGCCCACCGATGCTCGCAAGATTGAACCCCGCGGTTCGCGGGGTGACCGCGGTAAAGAAGGCGTTGAGCAGCTTTACATGAGGAGGGTAAGAACCAAGCGCCCCGTTCCACTCGGCTATGAGCACGAAAAGGGTGCCGGCGACGATAAGGGCCGCGGTGACCGTAAGAACCAGACGGGTGTGGGTGGCCAGTAGAAGGGTCTCGCGCCTGATGCGTCTGGTTACGTCGCTTATAACGATGAATCCGACACCGCCGGTTATGAACAGGGCGGGTATGAGCAGTCCGACCACCGGATCGGCGGAGAACCGGGCCAGGTTGTCAGGGAAGGTCGAGAACCCGGCGTTGCAGAACGCCGAGACCGCATGGAACACACCGTGGTAGATGGATTTGCCCCAGCCCATCCCGTGCATGAAGCGGAACCATCCAACGAGCACCACCGCGCCGATGCTCTCCACTATGACGGTTACCTTGAAGATGGTGAACGCGAAGCGGCTCAGGTTGCGGTAGTTGAGGAAGTTGATTGATTCCTTCATGAGCATGCGCTGCCTCAAGGATACCCGGCGCCCGAGAAGGAAGAAGAACGCCGATGAGAGCGTCATGTAGCCCAGACCACCGATCTGAATCAAAATAAGAATCACGATCTGCCCGAAAAGGGTGAAGTCGTGCGGGGTTACCTTTACGATGAGTCCGGTTACACAGGTGGCCGATGAGGCGGTGAAGAGCGCATCTATCGCCGAGCAGCCGTGCGAGGCAAAAGGAAGCGAGAGCAGCCCGGTGCCCACCGCTATCATTGCTACGTAGCCCAGCGCCAACAGCCTTCCAGGATTCACAGCCGAACGCTGGCTGACCGTAAACCTGGTAGGCAGATCCTTACGCAAAGGGCTTTCCTGCATCATCGCAGCCCTATTCTCCACTTGAGCTTGAGTTTGTCAACCCGCACCCGTACCCCTGAGGGAGCATTTTCATTATTACTTGGAGCTTCGCTCCATATTCTAAGGAAATAACACACCCGTACCCCTGCGGGGTATTCTCATTATTCTTCAAAGCCGCCGGCCTTCCAGCTCGGAATCCTTTGCAGGAGCCGTGAACAGGGTTCGCTCGACACCTTCTTTATCCCACCAGGTGACGGTAACCTGCGGCTCTCCTTTGGCGTCCGAGTATCTGGCTGCTATCTTTGCCGCCCAGGCGAGTATCTCCTCTGATGGATTATGGGCGAAGAGTAATCCTATGGGGCTTCCAACCCCGCGTACCTCTAAAAAGATGCGGCCCGAACCGCCGTGCTGCAGCAGCTCCTCGTTTTCTTCCTTATCCCGTCCCACTATCAACTTGGGGCCTTCAGGATAGCGGAAGTGCCTGCCGGTCTTTAATAGGGCGACCGTTTCATCAGCGGCCTCGCCTGGATGATCCAGAAGATCTTTCAGCTTGCTTGCGTACTGCGGTTCGGTCAGAAGACAGCCTCCGGCGGGCGTAGCGAACTCGGTTATGCCCCATCGCCCGGCAAGCGCAAGCTGAGGTTTTCTGCCCCGGCCCTGGATGTCAAGGAGCTTGCCTCTATCCAGAAGTCCTGCACGCTCTACCCCGGTTTGAGGAAGCAGTTTGGCGGATAGTGGTCTCAGAAGTCTGGCCTCCAATCCTGCCTCGCGCTCTATCACGTCAAGCGACCGCCGGTTCTGGCTCATCGGACGCTCGCCCAGAACCTCTCCGGTGGCAACGGCGTCGAAGCCTTCTTGATCCGCTATCTCTCCGGCCTTTTTAAGGAACAGAATCTTGCAGTCTATGCACGGGTTGAGCGCGCGGCCAAAGCCGTGCGCAGGGTGCTCAAGAAGGGGACGAAACTCCTCGAAGGTTATTCTTATCCGGCGCAGATTAACGCCCCACTCCTCAAGATAGCTTTCTCCTCGCAGCCTCTCCGCGCTTCCGGTGAACGGGGTTATGAAGTGAACGGCCTGCACCTCGGCTCCAGCATCATTAAGCAGCCTGGTCGCGAGAATGCTGTCCAGACCGCCGGAGAAGAGACAGAGGATGCGGGCGCTCATAAGAGTGCTTTAAAGAAATCCACCGTGCCGACGATCCAGTCGTATACAAGGAAGTAGAGCCTGCCTATCAGAAGCGATACACGAGACATCACCGTGTAGCCGAACGCGGCGCCGAACGAGACCATGATGAAGGTTATGCCCACTCTCGACACCCCGCCGAGGAGACCTTTGTGAGGGCGAGAGAAGTAGAAGTAGATGATGGAGGAGATTACGCCTGCGAACAACAAGATGTTGGCCACTATCCCCCACAGATCAGGGGTCCATAGCGGAAGGATGGTGGCCTGAACCTGGGGCAGAAGTATGCCCTGGATGCTTCCGGTTATACCCAGGCCTGCGCCGAGTCCTATGGTGAACGCAATGGGCCAGCGGGATAGCCAGCCTACCTTGGGGCCGAACCAGCGGGTAAGCATGAGAAATCCCAGGGCGGTCGGGATAACAAGTATCCACGCCTCCCAGAACGCGGTCGCGGAACCTGTTTCAAGAAACTGCCGCCAGTTGTCGGCAAAGACGCTGACGAGCATGTCCTGCATGGTGAACTTTGCCGCAAAGATCACCCAGTACGCTGCCGAGACACCCACGTAAAGATGCTCGGCGAACTTGTACAGGGGATTGTCCCGGTACAGGAACGAGAGGATGGCTATGGTCAACGTGGCCGCTATCCAGATGCCGAGAAGAGTGGGGAGGTTCACGTTCCCCTCCTTTTGTAGAGGTCCAGAGCAAACTCGGCCATGCTTCCTATCACTATAAGGAGGATGACCAGTATGTGTGCGGTCGACTGTGCAGGCATACCCCGGCTGGCCAGGCCTTTCTTCTTTATCAGGGATTCATACTCGCTCGCGCCCTTGAGACCGCCCAAAAGACCTGCAAGCTGACCAGACTGCAGGTAGGGGTAAAGGTCGGGCGCCACAACACCTGTCACCCCGCCTATTATCTGCTGACCGAACCGAGCACCGGCATAGGCGATCCAGCTTTCAACCGCAGTCCCGTGCGCAAAACTCACAAGTGTCGCAATGTCATCGTAGTTATGCACGTCGTCCATCATGTGGAGAGAGTCAACATTGATGTTCTGGTAGTCCTTGTGGTAAAAGTCTCGTATCTCACGTCCCATTCCTACTATAATCGCCACTACGCCCGGACGGTAGCCGAGGTTGACGAAGTCAATCCCGTACCGTTTGAGGTACTGATCGGCGGCGCGCCCCAGGTCATTCTGGTATCCGGTGATGTGCTTATCGTACTCGGCGGCGGCGCGTTTCAGGATCCGCACGTACCCTGGATCCTTTTCGCGGACGCCGCCTTCCAATAGCTTCCGGTGCCCGGCTGCATGTCTGTTGAACTCCTCGCCCGCATACTTCACCGCTTCCCAATACTCAAATGTATGTTTCTGGAACTTGACGGCGGCGCTGTCCACCTTCTCGAGGTAATCGGAGACGAGGCTGTCCAGGGTTTCCTGATGCCGGATGGTATACTCTTGATCGAACTCGGCTGCGGCGCTTTTTAACGCCTCCTGGTATCCGGCGGTATGCCTCTTTAGCTCCTCGCCGGCGCGTTTCACCGCCTGTTTATACTCTGCTTTATGGCTTTGATTGTACTCCGCAGCGGCTCGTTCCAGGGCCTCCTGGCCCAGAGGCAGGCCGGTAGGGATGTGGCCCAGGAGGATTATCCGCAGGTCTTTGCGGAACGCGTGGTCAGTTATCGCCACTATCATCGGCTGGCACTCCGGATAGCTTGTTGCGTCGTAGTCCACCGAGAGCATGATAACCGATCCGGGCTTAAGCGAATCAATGGCATTAAAGGCGTTTTGAACCGGTTCGCCGACCTCGAAGGGGATAGGTATGGTAAAGAGCATTGGCACAAGCACCGCTACGATCATAAGGAGGAAGATGATCCGCCGGTCTATATTGGTTAGCCACTTGATGAACTTCACTTCCCCTCCTAAGTTGACGAGATGTAGGTTCGTTCGATGCCAAGTATGATGCGGATTGACATGGCGATTGTACCAAGAGTGACGCCTATGAGTATGCCTCTGCGGGCCGCGGTCTGTGGCACCGACATGAGCCATTCCTGCACCTGGGGCGCGAGCCGAATCGCATCCTGCGGGAATGCAAGAACCAACGCGCCCAGGCTCACTCCGGCGGCGGCAAGAACGGCTCCGAACACCGGCTTCCTTATTAACAGCCTGTGGATGCCGGCTGCAGTCAGAAGAACCGCCAGCACCAGGGTTGCAGGAATCACGCCCATGCTCAAGCGCCCGATCATCACGAGGATTGCGGCCACTAAAAGGAGTGTGGCGTCGAATGTGCGGGCGCGGAACGCGCGGTAGGCGGCAGAGGCGATGAAGAAGGCAAGAAGCGCAAACATCGTCCCCTGAAGCGGAACCATTATCCACTTGTAGACCCAGAAGAAGCCGCCCACCTTATCCAGCGAGGCAAGCTCTAAGGGCGTGCCGTACTTGACCCAGGTCACGATGCCTGCGGCAAGGGTTCCGAAAAGCCCCACAAGGGTCACAAGGCTGTAGAACCAGTCCTTCTCACCTCGCGCCAGCTTGCGGCCGTGGTGTTTTATAAGGCTGTCTATCCCAAGAAGAAGGGTGAAGCCTCCCAGGATAGAAGCCCAAACGAGCATCCGCTGCTCAAGGCTGCCGAACGGCTCGCGCGGAATAAAAAAGGTCACAACCACGAATACGCCGGCAAGAAAGGTTATTACAAGAGGAAGTGTTCGTTTCATGCGCTCTCCTAGGATGTGGTAAGGAAACCTTTAAGGGTCTCAAACAGATTGTTGACGAACCCGCCTATAGAAAGAAGAATTTCGTTTTTGCCGGAAACGGAAGCCAGTATCGCACCGACGGTCCCGACGATCGAGACCGCTGCAATGATCGCCACGGTGATGATCTTTGCCATGTCCTCGCTCTTCAGGGAGCCGAGCAGCTGCGGGTCCCGGTCAAGATACGCCGAAGCGGCGAAAAGCTCCTCGCCTATCAGGGTGTAGTCGCAGGCGGCAACGAAGAATGGAAGCTGGGTGGCCATGTTTGTTCCGGCTATCTGGATGGCTCCAACCGAGTGAGCGGTCTCTGCCAATATAAGAGCCTCGGCGTAGAACACGCCCTGAAGGAACACCGTCCCAGGCTTCTCCCGGAGCATGATGCCGTCAACACCCGCCGCGTAGCCGAACTGATCCGCGGTAAGGAATGTGATGTCCGATTCCTGGTAGAGATCGGGGCGACCGGCCTCTAAAAAGGCCTGCTTTACAGTCTCCTGGGCCGCGGTCATAACGATCGGGTCGTAGTTCGGAACAAGTATCCTGGTCTCGTACTCCGCCGCGCGCCTGGCAACCCGGCGCAGGATGGATAAAGCGGCAAGGGTGGCAACGTCGGTGAGATACCCTATCCCGAAGCTGAAAAGGATCGGTTTGCCCATCTCGGTTGAGCGTCCAACCGCCTCGTCTATCGCGTCAAGACCCGCTATGCGCCGAACGAACATGCCGCGGTCCCGCTTGGCGAACTCGATGTAGAGTATTACCAGCCCGCCGTAAATAAGCGCAAAAACCAGCACCGCAAGACGGTTGGTGTTGAACCACTGCGGCTTTGCCATAGCCGGACCCGCAATCTTAGAGGAAGCGCGACTTTCCAGTTCCCCCACAAC
>JAYELY010000313.1:0-8695 GCA_034717795.1 Caldifarciminota bacterium | reverse complement strand
CACGGAGGAATCGGGTACTTGACGCCCTATCAGAAATTGTCTATAATCAGACAACCTAAACTAGACGACAGTCCCGCCGTTCGGGACGAAGGCCAACATGAGACGCAGTTGGTTGCATAGTACACTTTATTCATCTTTTCAAGGGCGGATGCGCGGACGCTTTCCACCCCGTATACGGTCAGCGCCAACCCCCGGCTGACCCAATCGTCGAGGGATCTTGAGATTAACTCCGCCCGCGAATCTACCCACCAACGCATCCCGTAGCGTTGCAAAAGCTCCACTACCCTGTCGGAGTGTTCGCGGAACTGCCCGAAGTTTTCGTCCCCAATGCTTACCTCGTCGATTCCTATCCTGTGGTAGTAGCGGAGAACCTCCTCTATACTCTCAATGGGCAGGCGGTAAGGGTGGGGGCAATAATAAGGGGTCTGACAGAACGTGCATCTATGAGCGCATCCCCGCTGTGTAAAGATCCCACCGATTGTCTTGTAGTGAAAGGAAACGTGCGGGGCAAGATCGATGCGGATTGTCAGGATTGCAGGCGGATGTTTGATCCGTTCTATCTTACGTCCGTATACTGCGGCGAGACGATCCTCCGCGTAGCCGACCCACACCTTATCGGAGAACGCCTCGGCCTCAGGGGAGAGCGCCATGTAGCTTCCGCTCCAGATCTCCCGGATACCCTGACGCCTTGCCTCCTCGGCCATCTCCTCGAGTTCGACAAGCTCGTAGTTGAAGCCGGTGAATCCCACAACGTCCCAGCCTTCGCGGAGCCTGGTCACATACTCTTGCCAGGAGGGGAACTCCATGACCTCAATCTCAGGTATATTCTGTTTGATGAATCGGCATGCGTAGCTCATCGCGCGCGTGGGCCAGGAGAAGCGCGGAAACCGGGGTATGTTTACCGTAGCCGAATCGAAGCAATCGCGCTTATCCCGCATGTAGGCGGTGGTTATAAGGATCTTGGGGTTGGTGGAGAGGGCGCTCACCTTGCTCCTCGCTTTAGGTAACCTTTGATTTGATTCATCTGAAACCTCAGGACAATGGGCGTCATGATCGGTAAATGATAAGCCTGCATCCTACTTTGTCAAGGGTTCTTGCCGATCGTTTTTGGCAGGTGAGATCGCGTCCCTTGCCGCGCCGTCTGCAGGCAAAACCACCTGCTTGCGCTCGTTGTAGCGAAGGGAATGGGCGATGGGCCGAAGAAAGTCGTCCCACAGGAAGCCGAATCCTTTCTTGTTAATCCTTTTCTGAGCCATGCGGATGATCCCTTTCCCGTAGTTCTTCATGGGCACGTTCAGGCTTGCCATCCCCACCCGTTTCAGAAACTCCATCTGCCTCGGCGTGATACTGGGGTGGTTCCAGACCAGGTAGCGGGCGTCGTATTTATGGTGGTCGCGCTCGAATATCCCGTAGCGCTCCTTGATCTCATACCATAGAGGAGTTTTGGGATAGGGGGTGAGCACGCAGAGCTGATAGGCGTCGAATCCTATCCCGCGCAACGTCTCGTAGCCTTCAAGTATTGAGGAGATCGTATCCTCCTCATAGCCGATCATGTAGAAGGCCATGGTGAAGATATTGCGTTCCCTGGTGGCCCGGCGGAAGGAGCGCATCACATCCAAGTTGGTACGCTTGCCTATCTTTTCAAGGACCTCATCCCTGACGCTCTCAAGGCCGAACCCTACGTTCACCATCCCGCGTTCGGTCCATGAATCTATGTGCTTTAAGGTCAGGTCGGCCCTTGACTGCACCCACCAGTGGAAGCCGTATCTGGCAAGCATATCCAGAACCTTCTCGGAGTGCGATGGGAAGGTGTAGAAGGTTTCGTCCAGGATGAAGACCTCGTTTATGCCGTGAGAGCGGTAGTATCTTAGCACCTCCTCGATGGATTCTAAGGGCAGCCGGCAGGGATGGGGCGAGTGAATCGGGGTCTGGCAGAAGGTACATCGGTACGGACATCCCCGCTGGGTGAAGAGAAGGCCTACCTTCTTGTAGGGAACCATGGGTGGAATCACTATGTTGACCGGCACCACGATGGGCGGGTGCTTGATCCTGTCAAGCTTGCGGCCGAACAGCTCCTCCGATAACTGCTTCTCAACGTATCCGTAAAAGATGCGGTCGGCAAAGGCCTCCGCCTCCTCCGAAAGTCCCCCGTAGCCCCCGGCCCAGATCTCCTTGATCCCTTGCCTGCGCGCCTCGGCAACCATCTGGAGTATCTCGGCCAGATCGTGCTGGAAGAAGCTAAACCCCACCGCATCCCAGCCTTCTTTGAGCTTTTCTACGTACTCATGCCAGGTGGGAAATTCCATTATCTCAATCTCTGACATGTTCTGCTTGAGGAAGCGAAGCGAGGTGGAGACGGTGCGCATGAAGGTAAAGCGCGGCGTACGGGTGAAGTTGACGCCTATGGCGTCGTAAAAATCGTTACGGGAATGCCGGTAGGCTGTGGTTATAAGAATCCTGGGATTGGTGCTTAGGGCTTTTTTCATCTCTTTCGTGGCGCTCCTTCATGATCCGTATTTCTCTTCACCCACCCTCGCCCTGTCAGCAGCGCTCTCGAACCCTCATTTTAGACTCGGGGAAAAGGCAATTTATCACCCCCCTGCGCCTAGACCACCCGAGACCCCGAGAACCAATGACCCTAATAGATTCTATTCCTGGATTCTGACTTGTCAACCACTTCCCTGTTTACGCTTCACCTCTGCCCTATAAACTAATCTGTAGGTACGAGCACCCAGGATGTGTAGTCGGCGACCCCAAGATATTTACGAGATGCGGCCACCGCGAGCGCTTTTCCAGGGGTGCCGATGAACTCGCCCACGACCGGCGATGAGGGATCGCTCACGTCTATTGGCAAAACCCCATCCTCGCCGCACGCCACGTACAGGGTTGAATCCACAAGAGCCATCCCGTAGGGTTGCGTTTCGATGAAGGCGAAGGAGAGTTGTTGGGGATTCTTTGCCTCGGAGATATCAAGGGCAACAACAGCACCGATCGAGTCGGCCACGTACAGCAGATCCTGCTCCAGCAGGAGCGCTTGCGGGCTTATGGCGCCGGGGTAGATAGAAAGTTCGTGAATTTCCTGATTCTTATTCCTTACCGCCATCACCCGCAGTCCGGAGTCGGGATCGGCCACGTATACGATGGAATCCTTTGCTGCCACGTCTGCTGCCTTAATACCCTGTAAGGCTACCCTCTGCTGGAGCGGACCGCAGGAGCATATCCAGAGAGCTCTTACTCCTCTGTCGCCTGCGGCAAGGAATATCAGATCCCCGCTCAGGGCAAAACGCTGGGGTGTACCGGGCTGATTCAGGTCAAACTTGCGTTCTGCAAAGGGGAATGTCTTTAAATCAAATATAGAAGCGCCGCGGTCTGCGTCCGCTACGTAAAGGTACGTTCCAGAGAGAAGAACCCCTGCGGCTCTTTTGGGCGCGGGCTCGGCATGACCCCAGGTTACAGACTCCTCCCCTTCCAAAAGTCTCCCGATGCTTGCGCCGTCCCTGCCGCGTGCCACCGCCCAGAAGGAGCCGCTTTGCGAGGTGTGAACCGAGGGGGAGTTCTGCCGCAGGCGAGCGGTCACGCTTAACTCCTGCGGCATGCTTCCTTCCAGGCGCACCATACCCCTTTCCTGGAGCGTCAGGAACACGGCTTCCGGGGTCGGGAGGATATCGGCGATAAATCCCTCACGGAACGGTTCGGCTGTCTCCACACGTTCGCCCTCGAGGTCGAAGATGGAATAACCCTGATATCCCTGGGCTGCATACAGATGCTTGTTGTAGTACGCAAGCGAGACAACCTCAGAACCGCTTGAGAAGCTCTTTTTCTGGTGGGGAGAGGAAGGATCGGCAAGAGAGAAACCGAGGATATCTGCGGCGGTTGTTGCAACGAAGAGAAAGCCTTCTGCAACGGTAAGTGCCTGGGCACCGGAAACATCCAGGGTCCGCACAATAGAGGGGTTCTCTCCAAGCTCAATGATCGCAACTCCGCCCCTGCCGCACGCCGCATAGAGAAACTCGCGGTAGATAAAGAGGTCTTTCACCGCACCGGGTGCGTCAATCGCCCCGAGGAGCTTCGATTTCTTCCCCCGCGAGAAGATTACAATCTTTGCCGAATCCGTGCCCCCTACCAGCAAATCCTTGCGGGCAGCAAGCGCCGTCACCTTCCCTTCCACAGGATAAGCGGTCAACATCTGGGTTCCCTTGGTCGAAATCTTGAACTCGGTGATCCGGTTGCCTTCACCAAGATATACTTGCTTGCCCGCCAGTGCTATCTTTCTTGAGTAGTGTGGTGTGGGGATGTGTTCCTGAGTACTGAGATCTGCAGGAACTATCGTAAGCCCGAACCCGCTTGCGGCGTAAATAGTTCCTTTGACCTCAACCAGATCCGAAAAATCCCCTGATATGAAGTAGTTGCTGCCCTCCTCGAACAATACTTCCCCTGGCTGCGCATCTGTAGGCGATGCGAGTATCAAAGTTAAAAGAAATCCTGCGAACACCTTTTGCTCTCCTTTAAGGTTGAATCCTATACGCCTCTATAGAGTAGAGGGTCGAGACGAGAAGCAGGTCTCCGGATACCGCCACCCCCATGGCCGGTCCCACGTCCAGGGTGCTGACGAGCTCAGGGGATTGGGGTTTGGATATATCCACCACGTGCACCCCTGCGTCCTGTGCCGCTATGAACATATAATCCTGGTAGCGTGCCAGGGCGGCGGGGGAGCCTTCCAGTTCAAGCACGGCAAGCTCCTTAGGCCGGGTGGGACGGGCAACGTTGACAACGGTGAGCGCGCCTGAGGAATCGAGGCCGAATAGAAGGTCTTCGTCGGCGTATAATCTCTCGCAGTCATGCTCAAGCGCGAGGCTTGCCACCTGCTCCGGATTGGTGCTGTCTGACCAGTCGACTACATAAAGGGCGGGCGGGTTGGCGGAGACAAAGGCAAGCTTGTCTTTGATCCTTACGTCCAGCGCCTGACCGCCGAACTGCCAGCGTCCCTGTTCCTTGAATGGGCCGCACGGACAGCGCCACCAGATCCCCACCCCGCGCTCATGCTCCGCCGCAAGAAGCATCTCGCCCTCGGAGTCCACCCCCGATGTCACCGACTCAAACTGCTGGAAGGTGCGTTTCTCCGGACGCTTGGGGTCCTTTATCTCTACTACATACATCATATTACTTGTGGTCAGCACATAGACCTGGGAACCGAAGAGATACACCCTGCGGCAGCCTGACATCTGAGAGTGCTCGCCAAGGAAACTCAGGCTGTCTCTCAGACCGACGGTCCTTATCCCGGCGTCGCCTGCCGCAAGAACCGCCACCCCTCCTTTGCTCAGGATCTCGTAGCCGGAACCCGAACCTCTGTAGAACAGTCCATGCCCTGCCAGGGGTTTGGTTGAGAGATCCATATGCCCTATGCCTGCACCCGTGAGCAAAAAGCAGTCCTCGCCCGCTTTTGCAAGGTTGAGTCCCATCCCAGGGAAACGTTCTCTCTGAATCTCGACGGGTTCATCCGGGTCAGCAATCGAGAAGAGAAGGAAATCCCCGGTTCCCGCAGCCGCTGCAATCCTCTCATCGAATAGCTCCAGGCTCATTACCTCACCCGTAGCCTCAATACGCGTAACGACCTTGAGTGAGTTGCGCCTGGGCTGGGTCACCCAAAGCCCCTGCTCGGCACACGCAAGATAGACCGTCTGGTCTGCAATCAGGACATCCATAACCGCCGGGTCGCCCTCGATCGTCATCCTCTTTGCCTGTAAGGTTTTTGCTTCAAGGTCCAGCACAAAAAGCCCCCCTGTGTCTGCCGCAAGATAGAGCCTTGCCTCGTTACCAACGATCCTTACAGGGGGCAGGGGCAACTGGATCGAGCAAGAAGGCGAGCTTGCGCCTCCTGCAACATCCATACCATACAGCCGGGCCTTATCATCCGCAAACCAGAGCTTGCGTCCGCAGACCTCCAACGCCGTTATCGGCTCGGTATAGAGCCACTCTGCCTGCGGGTACTCCCGCGAGAAGCTGCTTACCTCTATCTTTGCAAGCCCTCTGCTGCCCCCAACAAAAAGGCTCGACTCATGGCGCACGATCAGGTTGGTTCTACCAGAAAGCATGATCTCGCCGCGGCGACTGAGGGTTTCTTTCTCGAATACGCTTACGCCTCTGCCGTCGGCTACGTAAAGAAGCTCCTCGTCCGCCGCGCCTGCCTGGAAGTGACCCCCAAGGAGCAGCGAGGAGGTATGTTCAAATTCCACCTGCAGGAAAAGGATTAATGCAAGAATCATTTCGGGGCGTTCCTGATCAGATTACTTAAAGCCGGTCTATTGGCCGCGCATGTCAAATGCACGCTCCATGTTGGGCGGCAGATCCACGTCAAACAGGTTGTCCCTGCGCTGGCGCTTGAGGCTTACCTCGCTGATATTGACCCGGGTCAATGCCGCATCCTGGAAAAAGAGAGCCTGGTTTATTTCTATCCTTGCAGGCCACATCCACTTCTTGTCTACAGAGAAGTCGTGGAAGGAGATCGTGGCTTCCCCTCTCGTCATATTCAGCAGCTGTTTGCTCTCCGAGTCGAAGGAAAAGAGTACCCTGTCCTGCTTGATTGCAAGAAGCGAACCTTCGCGGTAGAAGGTGTCGATCTCGGTAAAACCCTCGGGGAAGATGCCGAAGATGCCCAGGATGTTCTCGGCAGAGAAAGGCACGTTGCTCAAGGAGGGAAATGTTTGATCGCGGAAGGCGGTGATCTTTATCCCGTGGAGAAAGTCATATAACCAGAACGTATCGGCTATCCCCAGAATGTACACCCCGGGTGTCCCGCCGGGGAGTCGGATATCTACGGCGTACTTCTCTTCTTCCGCTTCCCAATAGAATCGAACCGGGGCCTCAAGCAGCGCTTTCTCAGTGCTGTCGAGTAGCGCCATGATTCCGCTCACAGCCAGATACTCCGGGGTGGAGATTTCGGCCAGGAACCCCAACTCCTCAGGGTACTCGTTTGCCTCCAGAGTCGCCGTGGGCACTGAGAGAGCTGAAAATAATCCCATAAACCACAACCCCCTACTGATACTTCTTTTCATCAATCCTCCTAAACGACTGATTAGTGAGGAATTATAGGAGAGCTCTGGCTTTTGTCAAGGCAACGTGTCCCGCGGGGACCCTGAGAGACATTTCGGGCAACCTGGCTGAGAGGCATAGAAGGATGGGTTTACCACCCCTCAAGCCCGGTGATCGTAAGGTTGGGTTGGCTTTCCGCCAGCCGTTTGAGGGTGTCGCGGATCGGCCAGCTCTCGCCCCAGGGCATCTGGGGGTCAAAGATCACGTCTATCCTGCGCGGAGCACGCACCTTCGCGTATCTCTCCCAAAGTTCCTTTAAGGAGATTTCCTCGCCGTTCAAGCTAAGCCCTTGCGAGGCAACCTGGAGTGTATCTATCGCCTCAGGCGCCGTCGCTTTCCTGCGCAGCAAAAAGAGGCTGAGAACAAGCCCGAGCAGAACCATCAGCGATATAAGAATCGGCCTGGATAGAATCCTTGCACTGGGTAGCCGATCGCGACGTCGTGGAATACTCACAAATAAATTATAGTCATAAATCGAAGCGGGTAAAGGGGGTATAATCTGTGCACCAGAAGATCCTTGCCGGGGCATGAGGTTCAGGGGAGTTGTCAGAAAGGCGCGACAACTTCATGGCTGCAGAATGAACGCATAAAGACTTTTTGAAAGCTCACCCTCCCCCTAGCCCCCTACCCTATGAGTGCACCAGGCACTCAAGGGGCACACTGTCCCGTCAAGGGAGGGGGGAAATACATGTAAGGGCGGTCGGTTTACCATCCCTTTCCCTCGAAGGATGAGAACAGGTTTCCCTGCCGCCTTCATCTTCTTCCTTCGACCGGAGGGGAGTAAATTCCTTGCTGCCATCTCCCCCTTGATGGGGGACGAAGTGCCCCTATCGGGTAGAATAAAAGAAGGGGTGCTTAGCTACACGCACTTGGTTTAAGGCATTCCCCTTAGCCCCTACTCCCCGGCAACGATATATTAATCATAAACAGTATAACCCGACGACTTGCGGGCTTGACAACTTTACCGATTTGTGTTATTATGTGTATTAGGTAACGTTGTGGTCTTAGGAGGCTTATTGGCAAGCGTGCGTGGAAGTGCCTTTGTAGCCATCAACCGGTGGCTTTCGGAGCGGCTGAAGAGAAAAAGTTATAGAAGTTTTCTCTCCGAGATGCGGACTCCGGTGGCGCGGGTGCTTTCCGAGGGTGAGGTATGGCCCTGGTATCCCGTGGAGTATCTGACAGAGGTTTACGAAGGCATTGCGGCTCATCTGGGGAACGGCAACGGCAAGGTTCTGGAGAACTTAGGCGGCGCAATTGCGGACGCGGAGCTTGGAGGTGCTCCCAAGACCCGTCTGACGCTTCTGCCCATGCCACGGGTTGTGGCCCGCATCCCACATCTATGGTCAAGATTCAAGGACTGCGGCGAGTTTAAGGTGCTTTCCGTGGACGAGAGGCTCAAGCAGGCGGTGCTGGTGATCTCAGGCTACGATGGAGGCCCCCTGCACTGCTTTGTTACGCGAACGTGGCTCGAGCGTGTGTGCGGACTTCTCAGCGGCTCGAAGGTCAAGGTAAGGGAACGCTCCTGCCGGTGGAAGGAAGGGGGAGAGGCATGCCACTGGGAGATAAGCTGGGAATAAAATGCACCCCAACCGAACGCGTAGCGTTC
>JAYELY010000312.1:0-1711 GCA_034717795.1 Caldifarciminota bacterium | reverse complement strand
GTGTGGATAGTTCAAGGGTAGATTTAGGCGAATGGAAATCCTCATAATTTAAGTGTATCAAAAAAGGTCGCTTCTGTCAAGAGTAAACTCTCAGTCCTTGACTAGTGTAGGTATTCCCGTATCCTTGAGTGTGGAAAACTCAGCTTTAGGCCTACTTCAGGTCTACACCGGTCCGGGCAAGGGCAAGACCACGGCGGCGGTCGGGCTGGCCGTGAGAGCGGCAGGGCAGGGACTCCGGGTCGCGTTCATCCAGTTTGCCAAGCCTAGCGAGTCGGGCGAGGTTGAGTCGTTAAGGGAACTTGGAGTGACATGTAAGCACTTCGGTGCCGAGGGCTGGGCAAGACCGGGCAAGGATAATACCGAACACATCGAAGCCGCCCGGCGCGGCTGGAGCGAGGCGCTGCTGTATCTAAAGGGTGAGGAGAAGGTTGATCTTCTGATCCTGGACGAGCTTTGCGTGATGCTCTCCCTGGGACTCTTGGATAGAGATGAGGTCATGGGAGCCATCATCAACCGTCCGCACGGGCTTGAGGTGGTCTGCACCGGCAGGGACGCACCTAAGGAGCTTATCCAAGCGGCAGACCTGATCACCGAGATGCTGGAGATCAAACATTACTACAAGCGGGGCGTACAGGCAAGGAAGGGAATCGAGTTCTGACAAGCAAAGGAGGCCTCATGGCAAAACCCGGGATCGAGGAGGTTACCAGGAGATTGGAAAAGGTTGAGCGCCGGAGCAAGGTCTGGATGATTATCAGTGCGGCTCTTTTCGTCTTAATTATTGGATTCATAGTCGTCGAGAAGTTTGTGCCCTTGATCATTCCAAGAAAGATCGTTACCCACCAGTTCGTGTTGAAAGATCAGGCCGGCATAAGCCGCGCAAGGATGTATGTTGACGATAGCGGTGCGGCGTTGAAGTTCGCTGACACCTCAGGCCTGACCCGCACGATGCTGGGCGTAACCGACTACGGCACCTCCAGCCTGCGATTTATGGATCACAAAGGCAATACCCGCGTGATCCTGGGTGTTCTCGCCAACGCGCTGCCCGGCCTGTATCTCAAGGACGTTAACCGCAGGACACGAATCGGGCTTGCGGTGCTGCCTACGACCGAGCCGGTGATGTTCTTAAAGGACGAAGCGAGAGAGAATCTCTGGCGCGCACCGTGAGATGAGTCAATGTTGGATTGACATTTTCTCCGTAACGATTATTCTTTATTGATGTCACGAATGGAAGATCTCTAAAATGGACCCGAAGCAGTTTACGGATAACGCACCGGGACGGGTGATCCAGGTCGGCCAGGGTGAAGGAGCGTACTGGGCGTTTGTGCCGATTCCTTTGCCACCAGAGATTGCTTCAGATTGGGAGATGTCAAGGGCCATAGATGAAGCGGCGCAGGCATTGGGTAAACTTGCGGGTCTCGGACGGATGATCCCTAACCCCAATCTTCTTATCAACCCCTTCATTCGTAGAGAGGCGGTTCTTTCATCTAAGATAGAGGGGACATTGACTCAGATAGAACATCTCTATGCGTACGAAGCAGGGCAATTGGATTTGCCGGGGATGGAACCAAAACCTCCCGAACCTGATATTCAAGAGGTAGTCAATTACGTAAAGGCCATGCGGTATGGTTTGGAGAGAGTTAATCAGTTACCTGTTTCGAAGCGTTTCATCAAGGAGCTTCACAAAATCTTACTTCAGGGAGTTCGAGGCGAA
>JAYELY010000311.1:0-8771 GCA_034717795.1 Caldifarciminota bacterium | reverse complement strand
GCGTGAGGTGGATCGAAGCGGCCCCCGAATACACCAATGCGTCCCATTATTTATCTTTAGCCAGACGATCCAGGGCTTTTTGAGCTTTTTTTGACCACTTGGGATTCTCAAGCAGCTCTTCAAGTACGGCTTGGGCCTCCTCTTCTTCTCCTAACTTCGCTTTAGAGAGGGCCAGGTAGTAGTTTATTTCGGCGTTCACCTTACTGGCAAGAGGATAAGTGCCGACGGTATATTCAAGCATCATTATGGCGGCTTCGTACTCCTTGAACTTGAAGTACAGCTTGGCCGCCTCAAGTTCCTTGCGCGCGAGTTTGTTTTCAATTCGAACCAACAGGTCGCGTGCCTGAGAAGAAAACTCGGAGTTGGGATAGCGCGTCAGGAAATCCTCGGCCATGCGCCTTGAGTCCAGGGTAAGATGTTGTTCGCGGTAGTAGGGTTCGGATATCTCAAAGGTGGCCTGTGCTGCTTTAAGCTGGGCTTCTTCTGCAAAGGGGGAGGTGGAAAACTGTTTGTAAAGGAACTCATACTCAACCGACGCCTCCTGGAAGCGCTTAAGCCTGTAGTAGGAGTTCGCCAGGTGGTATTGGGCCAACGCTACTTTTGCCTTGACCGGGTAGTTAAGGACGAAGTGGTTAAGATAGGCGACCGCTTTCCTGAATCTACCTTCTCTATATAACTCCTCACCTACCAGAAACACGCTGTCTGCCGGGAGCTTTTCAGGCTTGGGTAACTTTGCGTATCCGACGGCAGGAAGAAAAACAATAACCAGTATAAGTGATTTGATAGATCTACTCGAAGTCATGAGGGTTACTGAACCTCCTCACCAAGCAGTGCAAGTCGTTCACGTGCTCGTTGAATGAGGGCGCTGGACGCATTCACGCTGAGTTTAAGCACCTCACGGTAAGCGGCACGTGCACCTTCAATATCTCCATTCTTGAGTCTTATCTCGCCTGCGAGAAAGTAGATATCATCCCGAAGCATAGGGGAGAGCGGGACCTCGAGAACCCTTGTAATGATCAGGTCTGCGCTGTCCATCTGGCCGCGGTACAGAAGGTCCTGGGCGTAGCGGTAACCGTTCTGGCAATAGCGGGGTTCAAGGTAGTAGTGGCGTTCGTGCATGGCCTCCTCAGTGGCTATGAACGCATCCCCTGGATCGCCAAGCCGCTCAAGGATAAGAATCAGCCTCTCCCAGGTCAATGCGCGGGTAGTGGAGTCGGAGAGTGTGGCAAGCGCCTTGCGATAGCAGTAGACTGAGCGGCCGAGTTCACCGTATTTTGAGTAGAGTTCGCCCATAAGGACGTACGCATCGCTCATATCTATGTCAGCAGATATTCGCATTGCCTCCTCGAAACACTCGAGCGACAGCTCGCGCTCCCCGACCTTACCCAATTCAAGCCCCCTTTGTTTGTAGGCCAAAGCGACACTGTCCTGGTAGACGGTGTCCTCGGCCAGCAGGGCCTTGAAGTGCATCTGGGCTTCCGCAAGATTCTTAAGACCGAGGTAGGCCCGGCCAAACAGGTATCTCGCTTCGGCGCTCAGTTTCTCTTCGCTGTTGCGCAGGACGACAAGTTCCGCAAGCGTGCGCGAGAAGTCACGGTTATCCAAGGCCTCGCGGGCCCTGTTCAGCGCCTGCTTCTCGTCGGAGGCGCATGCAAGCAGCAAAAGCAGTACTGCGGGCAAGAGGGTCTTAAGCCACTTCATCTGCCAGTTCCTTGAAGAAGTGTTTAAATATACGGGCCAGAGAACTCGCGGTCTGAGTCGCCGTGAAGGTAATCTCTTCCAAAGTCTCGCCCTGAAGAGGCTGGGGAAGAAAGAGCGCTATGTTGGAGACAACAGAGATGCCAAGAACGCGAACGCCAAGCTGGACTGCGACTATTGCCTCCGGAACGGTGGACATCCCGACCAGATCACCCCCGATAGTATGCAGGAATCGGAGTTCGGCAGGTGTCTCAAGACTGGGACCGGCAACAGCTACGTATACCCCGGAACGAGGAAGCACCTTCTTCTTAAGACATGCGGCGGTGAAGATATCCATAAGTCCCGGGTCGTAGGTTTGAGTCATTACAGGGAATCGTGATGCAGTCTCGTCATGTATGAAGCCTCGCAAGGGATTCGCCCCCATGAGGTTAATGTGATCGGATATGATTACTATGTCTCCAACCTTGAAGTTGATGTTGAGCGCTCCGGCTGCGTTGGTCACGACAAGGGTTCTTACCCCGAGGGTGTGCAGCACACGCAGAGGGTACGTGATCTCGGCCATTTGATAGCCTTCGTAGAAATGCATCCTGCCGCGCATCACGGCGAGCGGGTAGTTGCCCAGGCGACCGATTAGTAGTTCGCCTGGGTGCGAGTGTACGGTCGGGGTGGGGAAATGGGGGATGTGAGAGTAAGGGATTGTCACGGCTTCATCTAACTCGCCGATTGCATCTCGCAATCCGGTGCCCAAAACCACTGCACCTTTAGGGATAATATCGGTTGTGGAACGGATAAACTTCAGGCTTTCTTCAATTTGTTGTTTCATCTGTAACCGTGTCATCCTTCAACCTCTCAAGTATCCTTCTATAACTGTTAATTGTGGTTTCCATCTCTTCAAGGAAGGCAAGCTTCTGGCCGTTGAGACTGCGGATAGTGGCTCTGATTCCTTCGAGTTCTTCTTTGGCGTGATTTAAGATTGTTTCCGCCTCCTTTTTCGCCTGTGCTTTGATTCGTTCAGCATCCTCTTTGGCACTTTTTCGCAGTCTTTCAGCTGTTTCGTGGGCTTCTTCAAGTGTTTGCGTCAACACTTGCTCCATCTGATGGAACTCGGTAACCCGTTCCTCCAGCTCGGAAATCTTGCTTTTAAACAGCTCTCTCTCGGTATAAAGCCCCTCAAGCACAATCGCGACTTCGTAGAGGAACTCACGAACCTCCTTGGGATTGACCCCACGCAATGCGGAACGGAACTGTTTTTTGCGGACATCAGCCGGTGATATTTCCATCTCTGAAGTTTACCGACAAGAAGGCCTGTGTCAATCCCGTCTTGAGTTTGGATATCCAACGGGTTGTAAGAGCTATCCCTTGCAGGTCTCGTTGAATAAGGTTTGGGGGTCTACATCTCTTGTCTTGCCAGGTCGGCGTAGAGAGAGGTAGGGTTGCGAAGGATCAGATCTTCGAATATCTCTTTAGCCCTTAACGGATTATCGAGCTTCTCCTTAAGAAGCATTGCTCTTTTGTACTGAGCACACGTGTTCAACGGGCTTTTCGGGTAGTTTTCAACCAGCTTGAGATAGGCAGTTTCCGCTTCTTTCCAGCGTCCCAGCAGGCTCAGACTTTCTGCCGCAAGAAGCAGGGCTTCATCGGCAAGGTTCTCGTTCTTCTCTGCAATCCTGATCGAGCGATTGTAGGCATCTTCTGCATCCCCCCAATGGTAGGCCGCGAGAGCCAACCCATATTGTTTTACCTCCCTTGACCGGGTAAGCGCTATCGCGTACAGGAGAAGCAGGTCGTTCTCGTAAGCGTTGCCAGGGAAACGAAGGATACAGCGATCCACGACGCCTTTAAGCAAATCCAGCTCCCCCTTGGCCGCGGCAATGACCCCTTGCAGGAAACAAACTGCGCTGTCGGCGGCGATCCCCTCAAGGGCATTGCCCGCGTTGCGCTCGTTCCCCTGCAGTAGCTCCAGCGCCGCAATCCTCAAACTCCATTCAGGGCGTGAGCCGTACCTGCGCTGTAAATCCTTAAACTCGGCTATAGCGTCCTTGTAGGTATCTGCTGATCCTGCAAGCAAAAGTGCGCGTTGCTCTCGACCCTTTCTGCTGCTATCTCCTTCAAGCATCTTTTGTGCCTCTTCCGTGCGTCCCAAGGCGATGAGCATTCGCGCCGCATCCGTCCTTCTGCCGGCACGTTCATACGCCAAAAGAGCCTCGCCGGGGTATTCTGCACGTTCGCAAAGGCTGCCCATCATGGCTAACTTGCGTTCGTCGGTGGTCGAGTTGATAGCCTGCTCTATCTCCTTTGCATCGCCCAGCTCAAGCGCAAGCTGGAAGTGCAGTTCCTCTGAGGCGCCTTTAACACCCTGCAGAACCTTCTCCTTACCGAGTCTTTCTGAAAGTACATCGATGGATCGTCTGAAGTTCTCGGGGTTAGCGCCTGCCGAGATTGCAGCAGCCAGCTCGGAAAGAGC
This sequence comes from Caldifarciminota bacterium, assembly GCA_034717795.1. Classification (GTDB taxonomy): domain Bacteria; phylum Hydrothermota; class Tepidihabitantia; order B3-TA06; family B3-TA06; genus B3-TA06. The sequence goes on along the minus strand of JAYELY010000311.1, from coordinate 4,609 downwards.
CTTGCGTTCATTCGTGTTGGCCAGATGATGCTCGATCATTATCCTGGCGTGAAGGGTAGGATTTGCTATGCGTTTGCGCTCCTGGGCTATAAACCAGGCGACCTCTTTGTTCCCCACCTCGTTAAGGGTGAAGATGATCTCGTTTGCCCACTGCGGGGAGTCCGCGTAAAGCTCACGGAACCGGGCCAGACCTGTGCGTTCATCCCCGGACATGAGCAGTCCCTCACCGATGCCGAAGCGCAGTATATCGCGGTCAGGATATTCCTCAAGCCATCTTTTACTCTGCTCGGCCAATCTCTGACCCTGATCCTGCTGGCGGCAATAGTAAAGGTAGCGCCGGTAGGTTGCCTCGTTGAATCCTGCATCCAGTCTTTTCTCCAAACTAAAAAGCACGTCCGACGCGGATGAAATCAGTAGCAGAATCAGTGCTAAGATAGCGTTCATTCCTGCTCCAGAAGCGCCTGTAGATATGCACGCGCCAGGCGTTTGTACTCCTCAGGGTAATCCGACTGCAAAAAGCGCAGTAGTTCCTTCTTCAGGTAAAGGTTTCGCTCACCGGCGTCCTCGGGCAAGGAGGGAGAGGCGAGTTGCTCCCAGACCGTACCGATTTCTCGTTCCCTCTCCCGGGTTTCGTTCTTCTTGCGCAGAACGTTGCGTGCGTCAAGCAGACGGCGGAAGACGTGTTCTCCCCTCTCCACAAGTTCGCGTTCGCCGACGTAGCGCCCCATATCATCCTCCAGGGCCTTCATCTCTTCGATGATCCCTTCAATCATACCCGAGAGTCCGGGTTCCTGGCCGGCTGCCTGCAGCATCTCCTCCAGCTGCTGGCGCAGGGCAGACTGTTGTGCCAGAAGCTCGCTAAGTGCCTGGCGCTGGGCCGCGGTCATGCTTTCGCCAGAGATAGGTAAAGGCAGAAGCCCGCCCATCTGCTGGTTGATTGAGAGCTGAGCCAAGCTCATTGCAGAAAGCGACTGCATGAGTTGTTCAACGCCGGTTGATGAACACTGCTGGCCGCTGCACATGGCAAATGCTTCAAGAAGAGACGCCGCCGCGCGGTCGATCTCGTGCTGAACAGTTCTTCCCTGCTGGCTGGCCGTTCCCCTGCGGCCTTCTATAAGTGACTGCTTGAACTCACCGGCGCTTCGTGAGGCGGAGGCAAGGCTGTGCATGGCATCGCGGGGGAGCTTGAAGCTTTGGCTTGCGAGTTTGAATACGTCTTCCTTCTTGCGTTCGAGCGCGCGCTCAAGCTCGGTGGCGCGTGCAGCGAGTTCCAGATTGTCCTCCGTTCCTATCCTTCCCAGGAGGCCCTCCTGCTCTTCACTTAAAAGTAGAAGTTCGCGGGTGAGTTTTGCCATCTCCATCTCGAACGCCTGATTCCTTCTTTTCTGCAGATTGGCAAGCATCATGTTCAATTGCTGCCCGGCTTGTCTGAGATTGTGCGCAAGTTTGCGAGCGTCGGAGCGGTTCATCCTGCCCTGGTTAAGGCTTTTTTCGACGTTTTTGCTTAGTTCGGTGTTTTCGGCGGCCATCTGTGCCGCGATCTCCCTGAGCTCGGATGCTATGTCAGAGTCTTCAAGCTCGTTAGCCAGTTCTGCGGCCTCCCTGGCAAGCTCTTCCAGTCCCTTCTCGATTTGTTGCTGTCTTGCGGCTGCCTCTTCGCTGGAGAGTTTTTCTGCTTCCCGTATAAGGTTTTCCTGCATCCGGGCGAGGGCTTCGGCCTTTTCCGCGAGTTCTGCCAGTCTCTGCTCCTCGAGGAAGCGTTTGAGCACTCCAAGGGCCTGCTCAAGCTGAGCCTGAAGCTCAGTACCCAAATCAGTGGTCCTGTGCATTGCTTCGGCAAGACGCTGCGGGTTTTCAGCCAGCGCTCGCGCAAGATCTGTGAGCTTTTGCTGAAGCTCGGGCGGCATCAGCTGGGCAAGCATCTCGCTGAGCGCCGAAAGTTTTTGGATAGTCTCTGGATCGCTTACCATCCCCTCCTCTAAGCGCTGCAGGAGTTCTTTTGTCTCTTGTGCAAGGCTGTCAACCGATGAAAGCAGTTCCTCTTGCTGCCTTATAAGCTCTCGCAGGCGTTCCTGTTCTTCCGGTGAAAGTGCCTGCTCGGCCCGCAGTTTTTCCTCGATTCGGGATAACTCTCGATAAAGATTCTCCTGTTGCTCGCTGAGTTCGGTCAGTCCTCCAGCGGTTTGTTCACCGTACTCGGTCACCTCGGAGAAGATCTCCGAGATGTCAGGGAAGCGCAGCCGATATGCCTTGCTTCGTCCCCATTTAGGGCCAGAGACCACGTCGTTATCCGACGCCTCAACGTAGTAGGTGATCTCTTCTCCCGGGAGGAGATCGAGTTCGCTTAAATCCCACCGATAGAAGACGCTATCCTCCGATTGCCCCTCAGCACTGCCGATTCGGCGTTTTAGTCCGCCGGCTCCTTCAGCCACAAGATGGATACTACCCAGACCGTAGTCGTCAATTGCATGAACCCCCAGGGTCAGCGTCATAAATCGGTTGATTTCCGTGTCCCTGCCAGGCAGGAACACCTCTACCAGGGGTGATTCGTCAGTACGAGGCAGGGCATCTATTCTTTGCTCAAGGACCGCCCCCAGGCGATTTTTTGCAAGAAGCGAAAGTTTTTCATAAGAACTGAATGCAAACGATCCTTCAAACTCCGTGTGATTTACCCGAAGGGGAATAATGGAGTCGTCCAGAAGCAGATAAGCTTCCGAGAGCTCGGCTGAGGCGATTCCTTCGATCTGTATCCTGCTGCCGGGCAGAGCCGCAAACCGCAGTCCGCTTGATGTCCTTGGCTTCTCTCCTGTATACGCAGGCGGGGAAACCGTAAACTCAACCCGTCTGATCTCAAAAGGACGCAGCAAGCCGATGTAAGTTTCGTCAGAACGTCTGCCCAGTCGTTGGAAGTAAACCTTTTCTTCCCTATCTACCTTGATGCGTTGCCTGACCAAGCCCTCTTTGAGGTTTACCTTTCTACTTTCCCTCTCCCCTTCCTTTTCAATTATCAACTCTACGTAGCACAGATTAACCGGAGCGTGAACCCGTGCCCTAACCTCAATTCGATCACCAGGATTAACCAATGTATCGGCTGTGAGAGCCTCGATACGAAGGTCAAGGTTATGGGGAGCGAAGATCGCGTTGAATCCAAAGCTCAACCTGGCCGGAAGCAAGAAGATACCGAGTACTGCGAGGAGGATTACTCCACTCAGCACTCCGAGGGAGGCGAAGAAGGTCTTACGTGTATCGGCAAGAGAGAAAGAAGCAGAATCCAGCCGCTTCTCTATTCCTTCCACGTAGCCGGTGACAAGCTCTTGCGAGTAAACCTCTTTAGGGTTACGTTTGGCTGAAAGATCAACCGCGGTTGAAAGACGGTCTTGCCAGCCTTCATCCTGGCGCTCCAGCTTTCTTGCCATGGCGTAAAGGTTGGGACGGCGCAGAAGGTAGAATACCGCCAGACCTAAAGGCAGCAGTAACAGCAGGTAGAACCAGGGCGAGAAGGTAAGGAATGCGGCAAGGCTGGCTATGAGAGCTGTGGCAAGGAAGAGTAGAACAAGTGCCGCGGTCGCAAGCCAGTCCCTTTGCCTTTGGTGTTTTGCAAGCCATGCGTAGAGCTTTTTGCCTATCTTGCCGCTCATTTACTCCTCACAGCACTGCCAGGTATCCCATTCCTTGGTTAGACGGAAAATCCTCGTCCCGCAGCGCACCCGCAGAAGTCGGTGGTATCCCTGTGAACCTGTGTCGAACACTGCCGCCCGCTCAATGACTTCATCAACGTCAAACCCCTCCTGGTCTACCATGATTCTCTGCGGCGTCTCTTCGGCTCTTGAACCTTCATACCACTCTATCTTGATCACAAGAGATTATAGGTCGGCTTATAGGAAGCGTCAAGTTAAAACTGACGGGCAGAAATTACTCGATCAGAATCACCTTTTGGATTTCGGGTGACGTTTTAGACTCCTCCCTGATAAAATACACGCCTGGCGCGATTCCTTCGCCCCATTCCAGTGTTCCGCTCGTCTGGTTTGAGTGGCACTCGTCGCATTTTTTGCCCGAAGCGTCGTAGATTTTTGCATGAAAACCGCCTGGTTTGTCGTGATACCGTAGAACTACCTCATGACCGATGGCACTCACCACCTCCCAATTCGAGAGAGTAGGAGTGGACGGCGGCTCCTCAACCACAACGTAACCCAACGAATCGGTCTTGATTAACAAGGCCCGCTTACTATCTTATGAGAACAACCTTCTGTGTTTTGGATGACGCATCCCCCTCAACCCTGGCGAAATAGACGCCTTCACCCCACGCATCTGCTTCGCATCCGCGCGGGGACCCCGAAAATAGAACCCAGTTAGCGTAGAATGACGACTTTTGTACGTGCCGAGTAATCCTCGGTTGAAACCCGTGCGAAATACACCCCGGAGGGCAGGGAGGAGGGCGGGGAGGGCGTCCAGATGCCCTTGCCTTCGATGGTCTCCTGGAGGATTCTCCGTCCGTCGGCGGAGTAGAGGGTAAGCTTTGCCTCGCCCGTAACACTCCCGGACACGTCGTAGAAGAGCCGGTTGAGGGATGCTGAAAGGCGGATGGGGGATTGGGTAAAGATAGGTCTTT
>JAYELY010000310.1:0-8778 GCA_034717795.1 Caldifarciminota bacterium | reverse complement strand
ACATATTTATCGTATTTGGCTCCCAAGAAAATCCTCCTAATTCCTTGGGAGGTTAAATGCGCGGAATATACTGATCTGCAAGCCATTCTTCAGTATACTCTCGTTTTTTATCTATACAAGACCCTTGTTCATTATAGAAGTCCACGCTCAGGCAGGGGATGGGCGAGTGGAAGGGATAAACCGCAACGAGTTCGATGCCAAAGTAGAGGGCGTTGGATCCCATTGCAAGCCATAACTCCTCCTCTCATTTTGAAGGCATCCTCTTGGAGTTCAAGGACTTAGTTGGCTTGACACAAGCCTTAGATCGTGTAAACTTACGACAATGGTTAAAGTAACGCTTGATGGCGTTGCTCGTGACGTTGAAGACGGTGTTCGTCTTCGCGATCTGGCCCCTGGTGGGGCGTTTGCCGCCGTGGTGAACGGCAGGCCGGTGGATCTTGCCACATCACTTAAGGAAGATGCCGAAATTCGCTGGCTTACGTTCTCCGACGAGGAAGGACGCGAGGTCTTCTGGCACTCCTCCTCGCATCTTCTGGCGCACGCGGTCAAACGGCTTTTCCCAAGGGCTAAGCTTGCGATTGGTCCTCCGATCGAAGAGGGATTCTACTACGACTTCCAGGTCGCCAGTCCGTTCACTGACGAGGATCTTCGCAGGATCGAGAAGGAGATGCGTAAACTTGCCGCACAAGATTTGCCTATCAGGCGTCGTTTATTCCCAAAGGCAAAGCTTGAGCACTACTACCAATTCGTGGGTGAAGATCTCAAGCTTGAGCTGCTTTCAGAGATCGCCGACGAGGAGGTGAGCCTCTACGAGCAGGGTGATTTCCTTGATCTATGCCGGGGCCCGCATCTGGACGATACCTCCAAGATCGCCGCGTTCAAGCTCCTCTCGGTAGCAGGCGCTTACTGGCGTGGGGATGAGACAAAACAGATGCTTCAGCGCATCTACGGTATATCCTTCCCTACTCAAGAGGAACTGGATGCCTATCTTGCGCGTCTTGAGGAGGCCAGAGCTTCAGATCACCGCGTGCTTGGTCGTCAGCTTGGTCTTTACGAGATATTTGAAGAGGTGGGGCCAGGGCTTATCCTGTGGAAGCCAAAGGGAGCTATTATCCGTCGTGTTATCGAAGACTTCTGGACCGCTGAACACATCAAACGCGGTTACCAGCTGGTATCCACCCCTCACATCGCCCGTGCCGAGCTCTGGAAGATCTCAGGTCATTACGATTACTACAAAGAGAACATGTTCTTCACTTCGATCGATGAACACGAGTACGCCATCAAGCCGATGAACTGTCCGGCTCACATGATGCTTTATCAGGCTTCCAAGCGCAGCTACCGTGAGCTTCCCATAAGGTATGCCGAGCTCGGCACCGTCTACCGCAACGAGCGTTCAGGCGTCCTGCACGGTATGCTTCGCGTGCGCGGTTTCACCATCGACGACGGTCACATCTTCTGCACGCCCGAGCAAGCTTCGGATGAGATCGCCGGTGTCCTTGACTTTTGTTTGTATATGGTCAGGGCGTTCGGGTACAAGGATATCAAGGTCGAGCTTTCGCTTTGGGACCCTCGCAAGTGTGAGAAGTACGCAGGCACCCCTGAAAAGTGGGAAGAAGCGCAGGGAATCCTTGAGAAGGTGCTTTTGGACAATAAGGTTCCATACAAGAGAATGCCTGGTGAGGCTGTGTTCTACGGGCCGAAGATCGATATAAAGCTCGTGGATGCACTGGGACGTCCATGGCAGGGATCGACCATCCAGTTCGATTTCAATCTGCCAGAGCGCTTCGGATTGGTCTATGTGGGAGAAGACGGTCAAGAACACGAGGTCAGGGTTATTCATCGCGCGATACTGGGTGCCATGGAGCGTTTCGTTGGAGGTTTGATAGAGTTTTACAAAGGGAACTTCCCTCTCTGGCTCGCTCCGTATCAGGCAGCCGTTCTTACGGTTACAGATGCAGCTAATGAATACGCATCCGAGGTGACAGCCGAGTTTATAGACTCAGGGATCAGAACGGTAACCGATTTTTCAGCTGAGAAGATAGGTGCAAAGATACGTAAGTTCGAGACCGAGAAGGTTCCCTACATGATCGTGCTGGGAGCACGAGAGGCTAAAGAAGGCACCCTTACCATGCGAAGGCACGGTGAGGGTGATCTGGGAGCGTTTTCGCTGTCCGAAGCGATTAAACGCCTCAAGAAGGAAATCAAACAACGGAGGTGATAGATTAGAAGACGATTTACCGGGCCGCCGCCCAAACCAAGACGTCGTCACCGCATAAATTACGAAATTAGAGCCAACTACGTACGAGTAATCGGCATAGACAAGGAGATGATTGGTATCCTTCCAATTAAGGAAGCGATGCGGATGGCTTCTGCTCAGGGGTATGATCTGGTAGAGATGGCTTCCGACGCCGATCCCCCTGTTTGCCGGATACTTGATTATGGAAAGTTCCTCTACGAGGAGAAGGCCAAGCAACAGGCGGCTAAAAAGCATCAACATACCGTGTCAGTACGGCAGATGCGGCTCACGTTAAAGATAAGCGGGCATGACTTCGATACCAAAATACGCAAGATGGGTGAGTTCCTCGAGGCCAAGGATCGCGTTAAGGTAACAGTCAGACTGCGAGGACGAGAGGTGGTTCACAAGGACCGCGGCCTGGAGATGATAGAACGCATCCAGGAAAGGCTCTCAGACATCGCTGTGCTTGAAGGGAAACCGTTCCTTGAGGGAACCACCAGGTTTTCCTGGCAAGCCATGTTCGTTCCGCTTAAGGGCGTGGGTAAACGAGACGTCAAGGAAAAGAAGCCTGCCGAGAGCGAGAAGAGCAGTCCTGAAAAGAAACTCATCGCCGTGAGTGAAGAAGGGAAAAGCTGAAGAAAGCAGAGATTATTAAGGAGAGATAGGATGCCGAAGATGAAGACAAAACGCTCATTGGTTAAGCGTGTGAAGGTGACCGGCAGGGGTAAGTTGAAACGTTACAAGTCAGGGCACAGCCACTTGCTTACCTCAAAGAGCAAATCTCGCAAACGAAAGCTGCGCCAATCCACTATCATCGAGGGTAGGAACGAGAAACGTATGAAAAGGCTTTTGCCCAAGGTAGGGCGAAGTAAGTGAAAAAGATTTAGGAAGAAGGAGACGGAATGCCACGAGTGAAAGGCGGACCTGTTGGCCATGCTCGCATTAAGAAGTGGCGTAGCTATTCACGAGGCTATTGGGGTGGTAAGCACCGCCTGACCCGTACGATACGCAACGCGGTTCAGAAGGCCTGGGATACGAGCTATCGTGATCGCAGACGCAAGAAGCGCCAGATGCGTGCGCTTTGGAATATCCGTATCAACGCAGCATTAAGGCCATTGGGCCTTAACTACAGCCGTTTCATCTACGGCCTGAGGCAAGATAAGATCGAGCTCTCACGCAAGGTCCTTGCTCAGCTTGTAGTTGAGAACCCGGAGGATTTCGGTGCTCTCGTTGGGAAGGTGAAGGAAGGTCTTGATGCAGGAAAGGCTAGCTCTTCTTAAAGAGCAGGCCCTTGCCGAGATAGCCGCGGCAAAAACCCCTGCTGAACTGGAGAGGTTAAGGGTTCGCTATATGGGGCGTAAAGCAGGGGAACTTACCTTGGTGCTGCGTTCGCTTAAAGGCTTATCCGGGGAGGAACGCCGCAGCGTGGGTCAGGCGGCTAACGCATTGAAGGATGAGTTGACTGATGCGCTGGTGAAGCGCCAAGCCGGACTTGAGACTAAATCGGAGAGCGAGGCGATAGATCTAACCCTGCCGGGGCGCAAGCGTTTCGTTGGGTATAGACATCCCATTACCCTTGTGACCGATCGGATCGTAGAGATTTTCGTAGGTATGGGTTTTGAGGAGATACTCGGTCCCGAGATAGAAACCGACTGGTATAACTTCGAGGCCCTCAATATCCCCCAGGGTCATCCGGCTCGCGGCGAGATGTTCGGAAACTTCTATCTCCCCGGCGGCCTGCTTCTGCGTTCTCACACCTCCCCTGTGCAGATTCGCGTGATGGAGAATATGCCTCCTCCGGTCAGGGTAATCGTACCGGGTCGGGTTTACAGGCGCGATGCGTTTGATTCCTCGCACTCACCTGTTTTCTACCAGGTGGAGGGGCTCTATGTGGATGAGGGTGTGAGTTTTGCAGACCTCAAGGGTACCCTTGAGGTCTTCTCGCAGGAGGTGTTCGGTTCGGATATCGGGGTTCGGTTCTCGCCCTCCTACTTCCCCTTTACCGAACCTTCTGCCGAGCTTTCCATCTCCTGCGTCATCTGTGGCGGTGCAGGATGTAAGGTCTGTGCTCATACCGGCTGGGTTGAGATCCTTGGCTGCGGCATGGTTCATCCTCAGGTCTTACGCAATGTAGGCTACGATCCAGATAAGGTCACCGGTTTCGCGTTCGGCATGGGGGTAGAACGGATCGCGATGATACATTACCGTATCGATGATATCCGCTACTTCTACTCCAACGATCTTCGCTTCCTCAGTCAGTTCCGTGAGACATGAGCGGACCTTTTTGCATATTAGTAGGGTGTAGGAATCCTCATGCCCCCTCAGGGGTGAACCTTAAATCTGTACGTAATCGTTGCTCATCTCTATGATGTTGAACTCAGGATTACGCAGGGTGGTGAACGCCCTTAAGACCTCTCTCTGGGCAGGAGGCATTCTGGCCCTGCTTTCAGGATGCGTTTACTTTAACACGTTCTACAACGCCCAGCGTTATTACAAGGAAGGGTTAAAAAATGAGGAGTCAAAAAAGGGCACTGGTAAAGCCCAGTTCAAGAAATCACTTGAGAAGGCGGTGATTGTAGCGCGTGATTATCCGGATTCCCGCTGGGTAGACGATGCCTTCTTCCTCATTGCGATGAACTATTACTGGATGGAGAATTACGAGAAGGCTCGCAGCCAGTTTGAGGGGTTCCTTGATTATTTTTCCTCAAGTCCCTTTACTGAGGAAGCCCGTTACCATTACGCTTTGACGCTTACAGGGCTTAAGCAGTACTCCGAGGGGCGCCTGGTTCTTCAACAGATGTTTGATTCAAAACGTTTCGGGCGAGACGCTCGTTTCAGGTGGGCTTTGGCCTTCAGAGAGGAAGAAGATTGGGATGGGGCAAGTAGCGCATTTAAGGGGTTCCTCGATCGTTACCCGCAAGGTGATCTTGCCAGTGATGCGCGACTTCACCTTGCAGAGATAGAGCTTGCAGGCGGAGATACCCTTTCGGCTATCAAAACCTATGAACGCTATCTTAAGCGTGCCGGGACGTCAAAGGAGAACTTCGGACGCTTTCTAACCTTGGCTGAGCTTCACTATCTCGAGGAAGATTACGTTGCGGCACGTCGAACCTTGCGGAAAGTCAAGGGCCAGTACAGGGATATCGACGAGAGAAGCGATCTCTTGACAGCCAAGATCGAATTAGCTGAAGGAGACAGCAGTCAGGCAGAAAAGCTTCTCGCACAGATTCCTTCCGGCAACTCTAGGGCAGAGGCGTTTTTTATACTGGCAAATCTCTATGAAATTCAGCAAAGATACGATCTTGCCCTCGCTTACTACGATACAGTAACACGTCGCGAGAAACTCTCGAACTATGCCGCGCTTGCCGAACGCAAGAAGACGCTGCTTGAGGCGCGAGTTGTTGAACCTGATTCGGCGGATACGGTTAAGGTTGATCCTGCCAATGAGCAGTTCCTTCTGGCGCAGACCTACCTTCTGAGTCTTAGCGATTTCGAGCGAGCGCTTGAGGAGTATGCAAAGGTAATCGAGGAATATCCTGAAAGCGAGTACGCTCCCAAGGCGCTTTACGGGATTGTCTGGCTGAAGAGGTACCGGCTGGGCGATACACTCTGGCAAGCGGACCTCAAGCGCCTGCTGGAGCTTTATCCTGAGAGCAAGGCGGCAAAAGACGCCCGCGAGCTTCTTGGTTATGAAGAGGCATCAGGCGACTCTACTTGAGAACCGCAGGCTTGGCCTGGGGCTTTACTCACTTCAGGTTGAGTTTGAAGACCTTGGTGATGTCGAGCCGGGCCAGTTCTTCGAGTTTCTTACAGGTGCGAGGTTTTTAAGAAGGGCGTTTTCCGTGGCTGATCGGGACGCTATGCGGTTACGATTCGTTCTGCGAGTCGTCGGAAAAGGTACGGCCTGGCTCTCTCAACTCGCTGAAGGCTCAAAACTTAATCTTGCAGGGCCATTAGGGCAAGGGGTAGCTATGCCTTCTTTAGGACCGGTCATGCTTCTGGCCGGTGGGATTGGAGCGGCTCCTCTGCTCTATCTTGCCCGAAGGCTCAGCGAGAATGGAATTCAGGCTTACGCCTTGCTTGCGGCAGAAACCAAGGAAGAGCTTATCCTTACCGAAGAGTTCGGCTCCCTCTGCCGTAAGGTGATACTTGCCACCGACGACGGCTCGTGCGGTCACAAGGGCCTTCTGACAGATATACTGCCTGCGCTTCCAGTAATTAACGATATCCAGATATTCTACGCCTGCGGACCGGAGCCGATGTTTGCAGCGCTTAAACGCCTCGATCTCGGAAAGCCTTTATACGCGTTCCTTGAATCCCGCATGGGCTGCGGAACAGGTTTATGTATGGGGTGTGGGGTTCTTGGCCGAGACGGCCGCTACCATAGGGTCTGTACCGAAGGTCCTGTGTTTAACCTTGAGTGGATCGAGCTGTGAGCCTTGAAGTCTCTCTCGGTAAGTCCCGTTTCCGCAACCCACTGGTGCTTGCGTCCGGCACGTTCGGATACGGACTGACCTATACCCATGTTATAGATCGGATGGGCGCATTCGTTACTAAGGGGATCACCGTTCAGGAGCGTATTGGCAATCCGCCGCCGCGTATCTGGGATAGCAGAGAAACGGTCATTAACTCGGTGGGGCTTGAGAACGTCGGGCTGAAGCGTTTCAAGGAAGAAACCCTCCCCTTGATGGACATCTCAACACCACTTTACGTTAATCTGGCCGGGGTGGACCTCGATGATTTTCGTGTCCTGATCAAATCCTTGCGTGACGAGGAGAGAGTCGCAGGCTTCGAACTCAACCTTTCCTGCCCCAACGTCAAGGAGGGTGGAGCGGCATTGGGACAATCGGCAGATCGAGTAGGAAAGGTTACTTCTCTGGCACGATCCCTTACCACCAAGCCACTATGGGTCAAGCTCACCTCCAACTTCTGCGACGTGCGCTGGACCTCAAAAGCGGCAGCCGATGCCGGAGCAGACGCTTTGGTTCTAATAAACACCCTTAATGCACTCGTCATCGATATCAAAGGAAGGAAGCCTTTTCTGGGCGCTGGCTCTGGCGGGCTTTCCGGTCCTGCTATAAAACCGTACGTTCTCTACATCGTTAAAGAGGTGTCTAGACAGATAAATATACCTGTGATCGCATCTGGAGGAGTTACCTCAGGCACCGATGTGGTCGAGTACCTTCTGGCAGGGGCGAGTCTGGTCCAGTTGGGCAGTATCAATCTGGTTGACCCCGAAGCTGGCCTGCGTATCCTTGAGGAGTTGAAGCGCTACTTCGAGCAGGAGGGAATCTCCTCTCCTGCAGGGATTATCGGTCAATTGGAGGAGAGATGACCGAGTTGATTGTTGCGGCTAACCTGCCGTCCCTGGCGGAGCTTGCCGCGTTCGTTAAGAAGACCTCCGGGCACCTTGATTGGTACAAGATTGATGCCGGCCTTTACACCAAGACAGGTCCTGATGCCCTAAAGCTCATTAAGGACGAGGGCAAGAAGGTATTTTTGGATCTTAAGTTTCACGATATCCCCTCAACGGTCGCCCGGGCAGTCGCCTGCTGCATCGAGCTCGGGGTTGACATGTTCAACGTGCACGCTATGGGCGGCTTTGAGATGATGGAGGCTGCGGTAAAGGAGACCTGGAGTTTTCACAAGGGCGCGCCGCTTATCCTCGGTGTTACCATCCTTACCTCGATCGACGAGGCGGCATTCAGGGATCTCTTCGGTTCACCGTCCAACAATCTGGACGAACACGTTCTTCTTCTGGCCCAGCTTGCCAAGAGCGCCGGGCTTTCCGGGGTGGTTGCCTCGGCTCAGGAGATCAAAAAGATCAAAAAGGTCTGCGGTGATGATTTCGTTGTCGTCACCCCCGGGATAAGGCTGCCGGATGAGGAGGTTGGTGATCAGATGCGTGTTGATACCCCGGCTGGTGCTGCTGCGGCAGGTGCGGACTTCATCGTGGTAGGACGCCCGATAGTCCACTCGGACGATCCGGTTGCGGTGATCGAGCGATATAAAAGGGAGCTTAAGGGTGAGTCCGGCTGATCTTTTAATGCTTGCCAAAAAATGCGGCGCTGTAAAGGAAGGTCACTTTCTATTGAGGTCAGGCCTGCACTCCGGCGTGTACGTGGAGAAGTTCCATCTTCTGGAACGTCCGGAGATACTCTCCGAGTTTGTTAAAGCTCTCCTACCTAAGCTTAAAGGATCATTTGACCGTGTGGTCGGGCCTGCACTTGGTGGGATGATCGTGGCCTACGAGTTGGCCGGTCAGCTGGGAATACCTGCCAGCTACGCGGAAAAAGGCCCGGATGAAGGATTTGTAATACGTCGAGGCCGCAGGGTCTCTCAAGGTGAACGGGTGCTGGTAGTAGATGACGTTATGACCACCGGTGGGTCGGTGCGCAAAACCATAGCTGCGGTGAAGGAATGCGGCGGTGAGGTTGTGCATGTTGCCGTCCTGGTAGACAGGGCGGCTGAACCTCCTTCAGATTTCTCCTACGTGTCAGCACTGCGCTGTGTTCTTCCCGTCTACAAACCGGAGGAATGTC
>JAYELY010000309.1:0-8793 GCA_034717795.1 Caldifarciminota bacterium | reverse complement strand
CTTTAATAGCGAATTGACGGCATCCCCATTTGTTTAACCACTTCAAAAGTGATTTCCTATGTTCAGGTTTATCCAAATCCAAAACGTAATTCACACTCTTGAGGAATTCTTTGTAAGCATCATCATCCTCTGTCACTGGACCGCGAAGAAAATGAGTGAAGTCTAAATCGATCAATCTCATTGAAACCTCCTATTAAATTATACACCTTACTCAATCTATGTCAACCCTTTTTACGGTTTTTTATTCACCCTGAAATTTTGACTAGCTTTTGGGGTATTTATTCCGGGGGCTTGACAGTCCCAAAGCCCCAGATATACTAGAGTTCGTTTGACAAGATAGATGTGAAGACGCAGACATCTGTGTTGCCAAGTGGCTGGATTGAAGCGCCTTACGAGAGGCGTTTTCGTAAAGTTGATTGTATTAACCCCCAAACCTCCGAGGAGGTAGTGATGCATAAAAAACTCTTCATTCCCGGACCAACCGAGGTCCTGCCTGAGGTGCTGCAGGCTCAGACCAAGCCCATGTTCGGCCACCGCATGAAGGAGGCATCCGAACTGGGAACATCGGTCATCAACAAACTGAAGAAGGTGCTGGAGACCGACCAGCAGGTGATAATCTGGACCGCCTCCGGTTCCCTGATCATGGAGGCCTCGGTCCGCAACTCGGTCAAGAAAGGCGTTTTGAGCACCATCTGCGGCGCGTTCAGCGAGCGCTGGCACAAGATGGCCAAGGCCAACGGCCTGCCATCGGGCAAGATAGAGGTAGAATGGGGCAAGGCCATAAAGCCGGAGATGGTTGACGCCGAGCTGGCCACCGGCTCCTACGACGTGCTGTGTCTTACCCACAACGAGACCTCCACCGGCGTGATGAACCCGGTCTCCGAAATCGCCGACATGGTTCATGAGCGCTACCCTGACGTGTTTATCCTTGTTGACGCCGTATCCTCGCTCACCGGCGTCAAGCTGGATGTCAACTCCTTCGACGTGGTTTTGACCTCCACCCAGAAGTGCGTGGCGCTCCCTCCAGGACTTTCCTTCTGCACCGTTTCGGACAGGTTCTTCGAGCGCGCCAAGACGGTGGAGAACCGCGGTTTCTACACCGACTTTTTGCAGATGAAGAAGTACATAGACGAGCGAGGCGGCCAGACGCCTTCGACACCGGCGCTCTCCCTGTACAACGCGCTCGACTTCCAGCTCGATCGAATGCTTGCCGAGGGTATGGATGCGCGCTACAAGCGTCACTCAGAGATGGCAGAGCGCACCCGCGCATGGATCCGAGAGCACTTCGAACTCTTCCCCGAGCCGGGTTACGAGTCACAGACCGTGTCCGTAGGTAAAAACACCAAGGGAGTAAGCATAGCCGATCTGAACAAGAAGCTCGGTGAGCGCGGTCTGGCGATCGCCAACGGCTACGGTAAATTGAAGGAGCAAACCTTCCGCATCGCCCACATGGGCGATCTTCAAGTAAAGGACATCGACGAGGTTCTCGCAGCGATAGACGAAATCCTCGGTCATTAGGAGGTTTATAATGAAAGTGCTTATCTCCGATCCCATCGCATCCCAGGGCGTCCAGAAGCTGAAGGACGCCGGGTTCGAGGTGGTTGAGAAACCAGGGCTTCCCTCTGATGAGCTGAAGGCGGAGATCAAGGACTACGACGCCATAATCGTGCGTTCCGCAACCAAGGTCAAGAGAGAGATCATCGAGGCGGCAGATAACCTGAAGGTCATCGGTCGCGCCGGCGTGGGACTGGATAACGTTGACCGCGAGGCGGCCAAGGAGCGCGGCATTGCTGTCTACAACACCCCGGCAGCGACTTCGATTTCTGTGGCCGAGCTGGCACTGGGCATGATGATTGCCGCCGCGCGTCACATCTCTCAGGGCACGGTGAGCCTGAAGCAGGGCCGCTGGGACAAGAAGAAGTTCAAGGGCGTTGAGCTCTACGGCAAGACCTTAGGCATCATCGGAATGGGCCGAATCGGTTCGGAGCTGGCAAAGCGCGCCCAGGCCATGGGCATGAGTGTGTTCTTCTACGATCCCTACGTCACCGAGTCCCCATTCGGTGTCTCCAAGGATCTGGACGAGCTGCTCAGTGAAGCCGACTTCATCTCCATGCATCTGCCCCATACCGAGGCAACTCACCACCTCATCAGCACCGCCGAGTTCGCCAAGATGAAGGACGGCGCGATACTCGTGAACGCCGCTCGCGGCGGGGTAGTTGACGAGGAGGCGCTTTATGAGGCGCTGAAATCCGGCAAGCTTCGCGCCGCGGCTATAGACGTCTACGAGCAAGAACCGGTAACCGATCACAAGCTGTTCGAGCTTGATAACGTGGTCTTGACCCCGCACGTGGGTGCCCAGGCCGCAGAAGGTCAGCAGCGCGCAGGCGTGCAGGTCGCAGAAAAGGTCATAGAGGCGCTCAAGGGGTCATAAGTGGCGGAAATCCGACCGTTCAGAGGGCTTCGCTACAATCCGGAGAAGATAGCTGATCTCTCTCGTGTGATCACCCAGCCCTACGACAAGATCAATACAGAGTTGCAGGAAGCCTACTACGAGCGCCACCCTCAAAACTACGTGCGACTTATCTTCGGCCGGGCGCAGGACCGTTACCAGGAATCGGCGGATTTCTTCAACAAGTGGATGGAAAAGGGTCTCATCCTCAAGGACGCCGAACCCGCACTCTACCCATACACCCAGACCTACACGATCGAGGGCAACCCTGATCCGATAACCCGCACCGGATTCATCTGCGCGATAAAGCTTCACCCGTATGAGGACAAGGTAGTGCTGCCGCACGAACGCACACTCAAAGGGCCGAAACAGGACCGATTCAAGCTCTTTTCAAAGACCCATAAGAATTACGAGCAGGTGTTCATGCTGTACGGCGATCAGGACTGCAGGATCGAGCGGCTGTTTGAGCCAGCGATGGCCCAAAAGCCCCTGATGGAGGCGACAGATGAACTCGGCTGCATCCACCGGGTGTGGAAGATCACCGATGAGGATGCGATAGCCCGCGCGAGAGAGGTCTTGGCCCCCTTGCCTGTGCTGATCGCCGACGGCCACCACAGATACGAGACTGCGCTGGCGCTACAGGAGCATCTTGCAAAGGATCATCCCGACGCGCCCGAGGCCGCCGCGTTCAACCACCGCATGGTTACCTTAGTCAACCTTTTCGATCCCGGACTGCTGGTTCTTCCCACCCACCGCTACGTGATCAAGCTGAAGCAAAATTTCGAGCGGACAAAGGCAGAACTTGAGCGATACTTCGACATCACCCCGGTGCTCAAAGAGGAACTTGCTGCCGGATTCAAACAGCACGCCGACAGGCACGCGTTCGGCCTGTATCGCAAGGACGGCTCGTGGCTTATGGTTCTAAAGGACGAGAAGGTTATGGACGAGGTGATGCCTGACGCTCCTCTGGAGGTCAAGGCGCTTGACGTATCGGTGCTGCACAATCTGGTTATCGAAAAGCTTCTGGGAATCAGCAAGGAGGAGATCGAGTCCTACATCGCCTACGAACGTTACGTGGATAAAGCGTTCGAGAACGTGGATTCGGGTTCCTTCGAGCTATGCTTCCTTATGAACCCGACCAAGGTCCAGCAGGTCCAGGCTGTATCGGCGGCAGGGGCCAGGATGCCGCAGAAGTCCACCGACTTCTACCCGAAGCTGGTTTCCGGTCTGGTGGCGTTTGACGTTTCTCCGGGCGAGGTTCTGCCCGACTAGGAAGGTGTCCGAGAATGACTAAATAATCCGCAGATTACACGGATTAGGGTATAATCAGACGCAGGGGCAGGGCCTGCCCCTTGAGACGTTGTACATCTAATAGGGTATGCCGTGCCCCTGCAATTCAGGAGGAAATGATGTCCCTGACGTTAGTTTTTGCGATCCTTGCCGCACCAGTAGATACACTCTGGAAGGCTGAATACGAGTATATCCTTGAGGGTCTTGGGCTTATGAACATCGCCCCCGAAGAACTCGGCTACGACAAGCTCCTGCGTGACGACTCGTTCAGGCTCGAAATCGTCAACGATCTCATGAACAACCCGCTGGACGTGCCGGACTACGTGCTTTTATCAGGTAGCAAGGTCCGTGAACTCTACCGTCCCTCCGACTATTTGAGATTCACGTGCCTGGAGATCACCGGCAAGAGATTTAAATCGGAAAAGATCAAGGCAGAGGACATAGAGGATGCGGTCAAAGGGATATTTGCAGCTGCCAAGGGACATCTTGACAGGGCGTTCAAGGGGCTGACCCCGGATCAACGGGACAGTTTGATCTACACCGCACCTGCCTTGTGGTCTGACGAGGCGGACTCGCTTGAGGACGGTTACGCCGGGGCGCTGCATAAAGAGTTCGGGATAGAGCGCGATACAAGCTACGGCCTAAAGCTGGTTGATCTCTTAAGGCTCTCCCAGAAGGTGGACATGGCGGAACTGCATAGAGCCGGGGCAACGCTGGCCGACGTGGTCGAGCAGCTCATACCGATGGCTAAGGAACTCCTTGAACAGGGGAACCCGCCACAGGTGCAGGTGGAGGGCGTTGAAGGAGCGATCTACGCGGTCTACGATCTCCCCGATGGCGCCAAATGCGTGATCGGCGGACCAGGTCATAACACCTATACCGGCGACTTCGCGGCGATCATCGATCTGGGGGGCAACGATACATACGAGGGCCGTGCCGCAGGTGCGGTTGGCGAGCTTTCATACCCGGTGAGCTTTGTTTTAGATTTATCAGGCGACGACGTGTATCGCAACTCAAAAAAGCTGGTCAACCAGGGCGCGGCCCTGTTCGGTGCAGCCCTTCTCTGGGATATGGAGGGTGAAGACTCATACACCGCGTCTCACTACTCGCACGGGGCCGGACTCTTTGGTATAGGGATGCTGGTTGACGAGGATGGAGAGGATTCATACAGAGGCGGGTTCTTCACCCAGGGCGCGGGCAACTTCGGGTCAGGGGTGCTGGTTGATAGAGAAGGCGACGACACCTACCGTGCCTGGGACTGGGCACAAGGGTTAGGCGGCCCGTGGGGGTACGGACTGATTGCCGACTATGAAGGCGACGATCTGTACTACGCTGGCGGGGTTCACATACATCATCCACTTACACCTGACCAGTACCGCTCGTTCGCCCAGGGGTTCGGGTTCGGCTGGCGCGACGTGGCTTCGGGCGGCATCGGATTCCTGTACGACCGGCAGGGCAACGACAAGTACGTATCCGAGGTCTTCGCGCAGGCCACCTCCTACTGGTTCGCTCTTGGCATGCTGTTGGATGAGCAGGGCAACGACCTCTACACCGCTGCCCAGTACTCGCAAGGCGCTGGTATTCACCTATCGGTTGGCGCATTGCTCGATCTTGAGGGCGACGACCACTACTTCTCGCGCTACGGCCCTTCCCAGGGCGAAGGCCATGACTGGGCGGTTGGGTGGCTTTTAGACGCCGACGGCGACGACGTGTACTACGCCTCAGGCGGTCAGGGCATAGGTCTCACCAACTCGGTGGGTATATTTGTTGACACCCGTGGCAACGACGATTACGGATCCAGAGAAGGCCTTTCCCAGGGCGGGGCAAACTGGGCAAGAGGCACCGGCGGGGTGGGTCTCTTTATAGACCTTCAAGGCGACGACCGCTATGCCGAGGAGGACAAAGGAAAAAACAACCACGTGTGGACATCAGGTTCGTTCGCCCTAGGCATGGACGTGGAGGCTGTCCAGCCTCGCAAGGAACCCTGGCAGGATACCATCACCACTTTCCCCGAGCTTGACACTATAGAGTCGGATTCTGCCAGGATGGCGCGCTTGTTCCACTACGCGTCGCTGTGGGAGGTCAGAGGCGACA
Source organism: Caldifarciminota bacterium (assembly GCA_034717795.1). Taxonomy (GTDB): domain Bacteria; phylum Hydrothermota; class Tepidihabitantia; order B3-TA06; family B3-TA06; genus B3-TA06. Next base: position 2,960 of record JAYELY010000309.1, on the reverse strand, counting down.
TCGGCAAGGTGCGGACAGCCAGAAGGATGCTTATCGATGACTACGGTGAGAAAGCGGTGGATTATATCTTCAACAACGAGTTCTGCACCTACAGTGGGCTGACCTTAAGAGCCATCGAGAAACACTTTGCCGAGTTCAAGTATACCGCAGGCTACTACCTGTATCAGGGGCTTGAAGCAGACAACGATACCATCGTGCGCAACTCTATCTATCTACTTGGACAGCTCGAGATCGAGGGAGCGGCAGACACATTAATCAAAAAGCTTGAGGACAAACGCAACGACTCACTGGCAGGCTCGCTGGTCTCCGCGCTTGGGAAGCTAAAGGCTGAGCAGGCGTTTTCTGCGATAGTCCCCTACGCGGACCACGAAAAGCAGCGCATGAGGATTCTTGTGGCCGAGGCATTCTCAAAGATCAAGGACGAAAGGGCCGTACCTGTCTTGATAGATGATCTTTCGGATCCCTACTTTACGGTCCGCGCCGCGGCTATGGCCGCCTTGGCCCAGATAGGAGAAGCCTCGATTGACTCGCTTGAGCAGGCTTTAAAAAGATCGCGCAAACCCGAGGATCGAACAACCATCCTAAGGACTATCCGCAACGTCTACACCCGACTGGAGAACAGCCAAAAGACCTCAGACCTCAAGAAGCGGTTGGCGAAGCTTGCACAGCCATATATCGATGCCTCATATCCTGCCTTGCGCGAACAGGCGCAAAAGCTATTGGACGAGGTTGAAGGCCGCAGCGTCTTGACGCCTACCGAGCTTTTCGGCTATCCTGAAACTCCTTGAGATTGACTGAGCAATATAAAACACCCTTAGGGTAATCCCCTGGATTTAAAACCGGCGGGGCGTTGGCTTGGTCAATTAAGATATTGATACCATTTTTTAATTTATCCCAAAAGGACTTGACAAACATGAATTTTTATGCATTATTAGAGATAGAAGGAAAGTTTATGCCTTTCCTTCAAAAACTTCAACGCAAGGAGGAGATATGAGCAACTCCAAAAAACTCCTGATCGCCGCGCTTGCGGTGATCTTACTGCTCGGCGCAACGCCCCTTGCCGCCCAGCTTGCCGGAACCTGGGCAGGCACAGGCGAAGGCTGCTGCTGTCCCCGTCCGGGTGTGGTGATATACCCCTGGCAGGAGTGGAAAGGCGAGATACCGAACTCCCAGGACGTCTTCTACGGCGAGTGGCATGATGCTGACGGCAACCACGGCACATTCAAAGGTGCGGTCGAATTCTCAGTCATCCCAGAGTTAGCGTACGCTGAAGGCGAATGGACATGGTACGACCCCACAGGCCACTCTCAGCAACCAATAGTCGGCGGCAAGTTCAAGATGACGTTCTACATCCTGGAAGGAAGATGCGAAGGCACCTGGACATCCATCTGGCCATCGCCCAGCGATCACGGAACCATGAGAGGCAGGAAGGTGGAGTAAACCTTAACGCCGAGGGGGGCCGTCCCCCCTCGGGATAAACCTAAAACCTCAAAGGAGGAACAAAATGAGCAACTCCAAAAAACTCCTCATAGCTCTCGTAGCCATGCTTACCATAGGCGCAAGTGCCGCCTTTGCAAACTGGTCAGGCACGGGCACCGGTATATGTACCGATGGCAATGATTCCTTTGGACCGTTTGCAACCTGGGAAGGCTCAGTCCAGTATGACACAACAAAAATCCCTTGGGAAATAACCGGTTTCGCCGGCACATGGACAGATGCTATAAATGGAGAAAGCGGTACATTCTCAGGCACCTGGGTAAGACTCAATCCTCCAGAGCAAGTCCCTGGTATATACAGATCGACCGGTACCTGGGGCCGCATCGTAAGCGGTGGGACAGCCGAAGTTGAGTGGGGTGGCTACACCATCACATTTACCATCCCGATGCTACCTCTTCCCGGCAGCTGCAGCGGTACTTGGAACACAACCTGCCCCGGTTGGTACGGAAATGGAACCATCACGGGAAGCACTCCCGGCGGGATTTGATAACACGAGAAATGAAATCGGGGGCGGCCTTCCGCCCCCGATTTCTTTTACCCCACACGGACGCTGCGTGATGACGCGGGGACCCCAACACTTGATTTTCCCTCATAACTGGATACAATCCCTTAGGAGAAGTTAATGAAGACGGTTGTTGTTTACTACTCGCGCTACGGTAACTCGCGGGTGGCGGCGCGCTTGATAGCCAAGCAGCTCGGTGCACCGATACACAGAATCGAAGTCAAGCGCCATAGAGGAGTGGTTAGATCTACATTCTCCGCCCTTTTCGGGCGTCGTCCTGAGATCAAGGCCATACCCCTGCAACCCGAAGACTGGGACCTTATGGTGCTTGTGGTTCCGATATGGTCAGGCAAGCCAGCAACACCTCTAAAAACCTTCCTTGCCGAGACCAGGCTCGCCGAAAAGCACGTGGCCACCTTCTTTTCATACACCAAAACCGATCCCCACAAACGCCCTTCGCGCTGGATGCGAAAAGTCCTTGGGCATTTCGGTGCGCGGCTTGTTGCCGTAGGCGGGTATGACATCTCCATTAAGAATCACACCGTGCTCAAGCAGCGGATCTGGGATTTCCTCGCCCAGCTCCCGCCCCAGGCCATCCCATCGGCTCCATCAAAGAAATCCGCCAGGCGCAGCCCTCAAAAATAGCCTGCCATTTTCCAAGGTGTTGCACTTCACCATTGAACTCACGAACCACATTATCTCTGGGAATAAATCACTACGTCCTTCCGGCTCCTGCGAATCAATTTCTACGAGCCTCTACAAGAAGGCGAAGCATTCGTTGTTTCGGTAAAAACTTCCTCCTGCGATCTTTTCTCAGTATGAGAAAAGAAGCATTAAAATTCGGGGTCCCCGCATAGCTGCGCAGCAGATATGTGGGGTGAAAAATAAAAACCGGGGCCTTGCGGCCCCGGCTCTTTGTGGTCTTTCTAGGGTCGGATGGTTAGGAAGTGCGTGTGCCCTC
>JAYELY010000308.1:0-8797 GCA_034717795.1 Caldifarciminota bacterium | reverse complement strand
GGTTGAGGTCGCGGTCTCTGCAACCGAAGAAGTCAAGAGCAAGATGACTGTCAATCCCAGGATCTACAAGCCGGCCTACGGGTACGGATTGGCGTTGCTTTACAATCACTACTACACCTCGGGCGAGGAAGCAGCAGCCGAGGAGTACGCAAAGAAACTTCAAAGCGAGCTGGGAACCACTGAATACATCGAACAGCTCTACTATGACCAGGCCATGCGAGATACCAGCGTCGCGAATATCGGTGATCTGCGGGGGAAGATAGAGATGATCCGGGCGCGTAATTCACGTAGCACCTACCTGCCTGATCCCTTGTTCCTCCTGAGCCTGCTTCTTATTGAGGACAAAAGTTTCGATGAAGCCAAGGATGTTCTGGTCGAACTCAAGACCTGGCCTGATATCTCGGCTACCAGAGACAGGATGCCCGATATCTCCTATCAGCTCGCAAGGGTACATTTCCAGACAGAGAAGTACGCCGATGCAGTCACCGAGTTCGAGTCGTGGACTCGCTACTACGAGACCGGTGAAACCGCGCGGACTGATCTTGCCCCATTCGTCTACTACTTCCTCGGTTTATCCTACTATAACCTAGGAGACCAAGAGGCTTCACCTCAGGTTCGTGCCGGGTACTACCGTAAGGCTTTGAAGAACTTCGAGGTCATTAAGGAAACCTACGCCGATAGTGATTTCTACACGGAGAACACAGATCAGGTAGAGAGGTTTATCTCTCAATGCAGGAAAGGAATCGGCTAACGCTTATCTTAGCCTTAACAATTCTATTGTCTGCATCTCCCGTGCTTTCTGCTGCAGGGGAGATGCAGATTACTATTACAGAGGAATACAAAGGAGCAATTCGGGAACAAAAGCCTCATGGGCTTTTCCACGAAAGCGGAGGGGTGAAGCTGGAGGGAGGACTTACCCCAGGGCAGGTTTCTGGTCTTAAAGGGATTATAAACAGCACTGATCTTGTGGTGCTGCGAGACGCGTTACAGAACTCAATCATCCTTGATTTGTATGAGAAGGGCGGCTACGCGGCTCTTCTAAATGAGGCCCGGAGTTATCTTGAGAGATACCCGGAGGGAGACCCTGTATTCCGCCCCCATATCCTCTTCCATGTTGCAGAAGCGCTTTACTATCAGGGGGAATACCAGCAAGCGATGCTGCGTTACCGGGAACTGATGAACGACTACAGCTCCTCCGAGATCTATACCTTCGCCCATCAGGGGCTTGCCTGGTGCCTTATGCACCTGGGACGTTATAGTGAGGCGCGCGATGAGTTCAAGCAGCTTCATCCTGCGACGGTGGAGGGTTATGTGGCGGCGTTTTTCGGCCAGGCGATCAACGAGTTTAACGATGAGAGGTACCACGAAGCCATCAGGCTTTTCTTTGACGAGGCGGGTTATCAACAGATACCTCTGGAAGGGACGTGGGGACCACTGGCAAAGTCGCTTGTCCCAAAGAATCTCTACTACAAGGCACTGGCCTACGACCGTCTTGGGGATCAGCGTACTGCGGTTCTTTACTTCAGACGTGTCTCGGAGGACTATCCTGATTATTCCAAGGCAGGCCGGGCCACCTATCTTGTCGGATGGTTGAGTTTCCTCGCAGAGAACTATGATCAAGCCATAATCTTCTTCAACAGGGCCCTTGACCTGGTTGCCGACAGTTCAGACATCTACGAGATTCGCGTCAATCTTTCACAGGCCTACTACAATGCAGGGCGTTTGTCCGATGCGATCAGCAACTGGAAGGAGATTTGCAGAACTGCGAAGGCCTCGGTGGCTAACATCGGTCTTGAGCAGTGCTACACCAGGCTCTCTGACGAGATGATCGCCGGAGACTACGGGCTTTTCGCAACCGATACCCTTGAACGTCTCTTGAAGAACTTCGCCGCAGACCTTCCCGGTTCAAAGGATCTGCCGACCTTCCAGTTTCAGTTAGCTCAAAGGTTTTATGACGATAATAACTACCGTAAGGTGCTTGAGTGGACAGCATCAGCCCTGGCGTCGCAGGCTAACGAAGATGTCATCAAGGACGCAAAGAGGCTGCGTCTCTTTGCTTTCTACTCCCTCAAGGAGTGGAAGAACCTGATTGAGGAAGGCGAGAACTTCAAAAAGCAATACACAAAAGATGTTAAAGGTGAACTCCTATATATTCTTGGGGTTGGGTATGCTTCCCGCGGTGATGACTTGAAGGAAACCAACGTTACATCGGCACATGATCATTTCCGCAAGGCAATCCCTCTGTTCGAGAAGTTCCTTGCCACCGCCGCAGCGGATAACCCATATCGAAGCTATGCCGAGCAACTCCTGGCTTACTGCCGTAGCCAGTTGCAGTAGTGCCGCTACTTCTTTCCCCCTCATCCTTGTGTTTTTCACAGCTGCACCGATCGAATCCGGGGCGAACATACGTGTAGATATGGCTGTGGCTTGGGAGAGTATGGAAGACGGACGCGAAAGGGATCAAGAGGGATTCCTAGGAATCATCAAAAAGACCGACGCCACGCGAGGAAAAGATTGCACCCCTTGAGTGAGGGTAATCTGTCTCTATAATTATGGAAGAGATGGAGAATTACTTTAGGAGAACGTGATGGTTGCGCTGTTTTTGTTGTTAATCAGCCAGGATGGTCTGGGGGTTCGCACTGTCGAGGCTTCGGAGGTATTACAGCGCAAGCCGCATTTCGCATACCGACTGCCAGAATGGGTCACGGACCACTATCTCTTCGCGCTTGCCGGCTTCTCACTTGAGGAAGAGATCGAGAAGTGCATTGATGCCACGATCCTTACCATTGGCCTTGGCGGCAAGCCTTTAAGCCCGGCAATGGTCGGTCCTTTCGAGCTGCTTGGACAACTGAAGCACGAGGAGGCGATGAAGATTCTGGAGATGCAGCTTGGGACCTCACCTGCACCTGAGGTGAGGCGTCAGATCCTACTCTATCGTATAACCGGCGACTGGATGGGCGGCGATCTTGACGCGGCAAGACGAAGCCTTAAAACACTCCAGCTCGACGCCGAAGCCTCCAAAGGCACTGATCTTGATTTTGTTTCCTCTCTTCTTTCCTACTGGAAGAATGGTGAGGTCGCGACCTCGGACTCGCTTCTTTACTATCTTCTGGTTGAGCGTGATCCTGGAAAGGCCTTGAAGTTTCTACCCGATCAACCAGTCCCGGCTCAGGCTTTGCGATACCATCTTAATGATGAGGTCCAGGTTTTGCCTGAGGGCTCAACGGGACGTTTCCTGCGCGCCCACAAGCTTCTTCGTCAGGGGCGCTACCAGGAGGCCGAGGATTCCTTAAAGCGGCTTTCTGATCTGCGTTTTCCATACCAGGCGCTCTCACGCTACGATATGGCCGCGGCTCTGCTGGAACGCGACAACTCGCGCAAGGCCCATCTTGCGGTGCCGGATTCCTTCCCGTACCAATGGCTCCTTCCTCAGCGTTCGCTTGCCCTTATGAGGGGACGGGTTGAGTGGGCAGAGGATCGTCCGAGCGACGCCAAGAGGTGGCTTAGAGAGGCTCAGGATAACGTCTCGTTCGATTTGTACGCCAAGTGGGTGACGTCCGCAAGCAAGGCCGATCCTGCCACCGAGGCGCACTTTGTCAGACGCAATGCGGATGAACTCTATCGTGCTCTGCGGGTTGCCGATCTCTTCAGGGAGGGTGAATACGAGCGTGCGGTTCCCATCCTTGAGGAGTCTCTTAGGGGGCTTGACATATCCAGCTCCACGCCCCTTGGCGATCTTATTGTGGCGCTATATGGGGTTGCCCAAAATGAACAGGCTAACTACCAGCTTGTAGTGAGATTGGCAGATGCAGTTCGAGAACGCGGTATCCAATCGGAGGAAGAGGATTACTTTGTAACCGCCGCTCATCTGGCTGTAGCTGACGCCTACTACTACGCTGGAGGTCGTTACGAGGATCTGGCGAAGCCTTTCTATGAGTACTGTATGAAGAGTGACTTTGATGATCTTCGTCATCTGGGTCTTTTTGGTCTTGGATGGAGTTTGCTTGGAAAACGGGAAGTAGAGGGTATAGAACCTGTTCTTTCAGCCCTGCGAGAGGAATCCCTGACGGAGTGGGAAAGTCAGATTGCGATATTCCTGGAGGGTATGGTCCTTTATGCAAAGCGTGACTTCCGAGGTGCTGCCGAGGTCTTTTCCCGATTGAACTTTTCATCGGTGCCCCAGATGCAAATGCAGGGGTTTTACTTTGAAGCCCGCTCCTACGAACAAATCGGCAGGCCTGAACTTGCCGCTTCTGCCTACGATGATCTGCTTGCCGTTTTCCCGGACCGGGAAGAGGTGCGCGACTCGTGGACTCGTTTGGTGCGTGCTCAGGTCGAAATGGATGATGTGGACGCGGCAAAAGAGACCCTGAATCGTCTCATCAGGCAGGCGAAACTCCACCATTTCCCGTTTGTCGATCTGTATAAAGAGATACTTCTCTTGATCTTCGACGCCTCTATGGCCAAGGGCGATGAGGAGCAGGCTAGGCAAGTGGCAAAAAGTTTCAGTCTTGCTCAGAACTTGACGTTGCCGCTGGAGGCTTTCCACTATCGAATCGGAGAACAGGACACGGCGCTTTGGCAGACCGATCATCTTATCGGTGTAGTTGCAAAGCTTTCCCACGTCAATCCTCAAAGCGCATACCTGCCGCCGCTTCTCTTGCAGCTCGCGCGCATGGAGATTGAACTCGCCGACTACGAACCTGCCATAGAGAGGCTTGAGCGAATCATCCGGTGGAGCAAGTTTCAGGATGTAAGTAACATACTACCCGAGGCATCCTACGAACTGATTCGTGCCGCGGTGCTCTCCAAGGACTGGGAACGGGTAATACTTCGAAGCGAGATATTCATGAGATCCTATCCTGATTTGTATGAACTTGCCCCACGCGTGCTTTTTTTCCAGGCAGCGGCCCTCCTGGAACGTGCAGGTAACGGCGAGGCCTTCGCTCGCAAGGAAGATGGCCAAAAGGCCATCGAGGCTTTGGATCAACTTGAGAACTCCTACGCCCAGACTGATTTTGTGAAGGAGTCGGTGGATGATATTAAATCCTTGCGGCGTTCAGCCGAGTTGCTTATTCGCTAGAGTGATTCGACGTCTTCAAAGTACGGATTTCCATCTTTCGGAGATATCCTGGCCTTCAGTCTTATGACTGAGCTTTTTGCCCAGGGTATCTTTCCGATTGACCTTTGTTCAATTTTTATTATAATAATGTGTCTAAGCCTCAGAGAAGTGCCGCGGTTTTTGTTTAAGAGTCGGGCGGCAGGTGATAAGTGGTTGGAATTGCGCGCCTTGGAAGTTAGACAACTTGTCTTCTTTCCGTAAACGTAAAGGCGAGCTCGAACGTCTTATAGATGGAGAAAAAGTGGTGATTTCAAGGACGTATCCCATTAGGGGATAAAGACTTGACAAGAAGGGAAAAGTGGACTATACTTTGGTTAAAGCATTGTTAAAGGAGGTACGATGAAGTTATTCCAGCTGGTCGATCCGAGATTCAGTTGGGTTATGACAGTGATTCTCGGGGTTTCAGTTATCGCGATCGCATTGATAGTGGAACGGTTTATCTACTTCGGCAAACGGCGTGCCAAGGCCGCGAGGTTCTTCGAGAAGGTTAAGGAGACGTTTGCAACAGGTGGTATCCCCGAGGTGCTTGCCCTAGTAAAGAACTACGATGTTCCTTTCGCTCACATTGTTCGTGTTGCTTTCGAGAACTACAATCTCCCCGACGAGATGATCGTTGAGCTCATGGAAAGCGAGATCCTCGAGCAGCGGACCAGAATGGAACGTTTCCTTGGTGGTCTCAATACCATAGGCAACGTGGCGCCGCTTCTAGGACTTTTGGGCACAGTTCTCGGTCTTATCAACGCATTCGCTAACATCGCTACGTCTGGGTCGGGCGGCCCTGCCGTTGTTGCGAAAGGTGTTCAGGAAGCCCTTTACACTACCGCTTTCGGATTGATAGTTGCCGTGCCGACTATCTGGGCCTACAACTACTTTGCCAAGAAGTCCACCGATTTGACGGATGAGATGGAGTCCTTCATGCGCCAGCTCCTCAAGTTCATCTCGATGTCCAAAGGTGGTTCCTATGAGAATCCGCAAGCCTAACAGGAAAGCGCATCGATCCGGAGAGGCTCAGATCACCTCTTTGGTTGATATCGCCCTGAGCCTCGTTATCTTCTTCATCGTCACCCTTCCTGCGCTTCTGGAGAGCGGAATCTTTGTGAAGGCCCCAGGCGTAATTTCTGGAGGAGTAACCGACCAAAGCGATGAGTTCAAGGTTGCCATCTACCTTAGGGCCGACGGCACCTATTTTTTGAACGAGGAGCCTATCGAGAAAGAACAGATAGGCCCACTGATTGAGCTTCTGCTCCAGCGCAGCGTTGATAAGATGGTAGTGGTACGTGCTGACGGTGGGGTTAGCCACGGCGACGTGGTAGAGATCCTTGATCTGGCAAAGGAGAAGAAGGCGATTAAACTGGCACTCCTGCGAGGTAAGCCTTTAGAAGAAGGTGGGTCGTAATGGCTGAACATAAGGAAAAGCGTGATCTTGACATCCAGAAGGCTATCACTCCTATGGCCGGTATGGCGCTTATCGTCGTTGTGATGATGATGATGACCGCGACGCAACTCCTCACCCATGAAGAGACCCCTGTAGAGGTGCCCAGGGCGAACACGATGGAACGAAAGACAGAGGATAACCTGACGATAGCCCTCATAGGTACTATGTATAATCCTGAGGATCGTAAGCTCTATCTTAACGATTCGCTTATGCCCCTGCCTTATATCGAGCGGCGGATTCAGCAGAAGATGAGCGAGGACCCCTTCTATCTGATTGTTATTCGTGCGGATAAGAGTGCACCTTCCCAATGGGTTATGGATCTTTTAACGATGGTTAAAGGTGCGGGAGCGCAGCGCATAGCGCTATCCACTAAGCGCGTTAAGACAGAAGAAGCCACCAGTGGCTAATGAAGGAGATGAAAAATGGCTAGTTTTATGGGATTAGAGATCAGCCCACATCCCAGGGATTGGTTGCATGCGTGGTGGCTGGCCATCTCTAACACGGCTCGCGGTCTTGGTGAGATCTTTGCAAACAAACGGCTGTGGGTCGGGCTTGCCGTTTCAGTGGCCCTGCATGGGTTGATTTTCTTCCTCTCGTTGGATTTGAGGGGACGCAGAGTAAGTGAAGATCTAGGTCAGAATATAGATGTGGTCTACGATCCCACTTTGCCCCCTAAAGCCCAGCAGCTTATTCAGCAGGAACAGTTCATGCCGGGTGGCACAGCAGACGAGACTGCACCCATCGATCTCTCAAAAGGCAAGGTTTCTTTCCAGTCCCAGATAGAGGTTGATGAGTTCTCCCTGGATAAGGGCCAGGCCAGCTTAACCGGTGATGTTATCCGAATCAATCCCAATGCGCGGCTTTCGACGGAGGAGATATTGGCCCAGGCTCCGATCGACATCTCACGTAGTGTCGGCGGCACTGGTGCCCAGGATCCCTTCGCTCGAATCGCGTCGGGCGTGGGCAGTTCAATCGAGTTGGACAGTAAAGCCACACAGATCGGCTCTCAGGTGGAGAAACCCAAGTTTGAGAAAGCCGGTGGTGATGGCGCGGCTAAACAGGCCGTCACTGATGGAGGCGCTAAGAAGTCGACCTTTTCTCTATCGGGCGACCTGTCGCCTTCAGATATTGTAAGTAGCCCCTTCCCTGCGTATCCGCCCTGGGCAAGGCAGAAGGGTCTGACCAATGTCACGGTTACTATCCGCTTCGCAGCCGATGCCGCAGGGAACGTGCTTCCCACTATGATCGTGGCCCAGAGCACCGGTTATCCGAACTGGGATTCCCAGGTTAAGTCAACCCTGGCTCGCTGGAAGTTTAAGCCCGCCGATGGTATTGGCAAACGAAACGCTACCATTACCTTCAGGTTCATACTGACTTAGGAGGTTCGCTTTGAGGAAGATACTGTTTGTTCTCTTGATGGCGTTAGTTGTTATTCCGGCAACTCTCTTAGGGCAGCAGCTAGGGGAAAGGGTTGTAACAGGGAAAGCAATCATCGAGAGTAAGCCGAAGGCGTTCTACTACGAAATAGATCCTTACCAGCCTATAGGGATTCTCCTGGGTGCTAACAGGTTCATCCTTGACCCAAACCTTATCACCCAGGTGGAGATGGCGGTTGGTCGAAGCACCTTCATGGCCGATCCCTATCTTTTGCGTATCCCGGTTCAAATTCCCAAGTTCTACAATCTCGACCACGAGGTTTTGAGTGTAGAAACGGCTCCCTACCAGGAGCGTGGTGTGAGCGAATGGGAAGTGCAGATACTGGATGCAAGAGGTAGTACCTTTCGCACCCTTCAAGGTAAAGGCTCCCTGCCGGCTTCTATCAGCTGGGATGGGCGCGGTGACGAACTCACCGAGGTGATGCGTGTAGGCGATGTCTATTCCTACATTATAATCCTGACCATGAAAGACGGTTCCCGCATGCGCAAGATCGGCCGGCCTATCGATCTGAATGGGATTGCTTACGACAGCGTAGTTGCGGTGAAGGAATCAGAGATTGCAACCTACGATCCGATTGTCTCTGAAAAGATAGCCCGCTATTATCAGTACGTTCTCAACCGCTTCAAAGAGAAGGGCTTCTCCCGGATCAGAATAACCGCTTCGGATAGCTATATAGCTGATATCGCACAGCGTTATCTTAGCGAGCGTCTTTACCACACTGAGATTACCGTTGTGGAGAACCCAGAGTACGCGCGTGTAGAGTTTATTTTCCAATAGGGAAAAAGTAACGTTAGACGAGTAAA
>JAYELY010000307.1:0-8807 GCA_034717795.1 Caldifarciminota bacterium | reverse complement strand
CGGCAAGCATGTGCCTGGGTGTCACCATCGTCTATGCGATATCCCTTGGGTTCCCAGGGGAGTATGGGTTTGTCGTTTCTGTCGAATACCTGAAACCGGGGATACAGATCGTGGGGGGGGGAGAAGAACGATTGAAGCCAGGTAACCACCACGTCGCCTGCATCGTTCAAGGCAGCACAAGGAGAGACAAAAATGACTGTATCTTGCGGTAAAAAATCATCCAGATTTTCGTGCGCGAGGAAAGCAGTATCAAGTGGTTCTCCATCGAGGTTGAAGCGCTGAACCCAGACACCGGTTCCCAATGGATAAAAGTAAGAGGCTACAGAAGTAACAAAAACGAACTCACCTCTGTTAGATAAGCTTATAGGTCTAACAAACTGCCCCGGGCCAGCAAATCCTGGAACGGCTACTCCTGGTTTCGAGTATAAGATCTTTGCGGTATCTATTGGGGTTCCGTCGGGTTTAAAGCACTGAAAACGGACGTCGAAAGTGTAATCAGGAGGCTCCCCTATGTCATCTTCCCACAGAAGGATGGTGTTGCCAAGGGTATCCATCTCAAGAGTAGGCCCCCTTATTATGCTTGAGTTCTTGATTTTCTTCACCTTGTAAGGGTCGGTCATGGGTGAACCGTCCTTATTGAAGAAGCGGATATAAGTATCAACCTCGAAGTGATCAGGGAACTGAAGACTGTCTACCCATGCTATAGCGAACCGTCCATCAGCAGCCATGGCGGCGCGCATGGACACCTGATGGTGCCGGGGTTCAGCCTGAGCCACGCGATACGGCCCCACCAGAGTGCCGCTCGATAAGACCAGGGCTAAAAGACTTGCTTGAAACATAAGACCTCCTAGAAGTTCTCGTTCCTTTATCTATCTTAGGCCGAGTTCCTCTTCTGTCAAGGGGAGGAGCAGCCCTTAATGGCCACTCCTCCTGTTTTAATGATTTAGTAGTTCATCTTCTCGCCGTAAGAGGTGCCGTATCCGGTAGGGCACCCTATTGCGCCGCCGGTTATCCTCCATCGTACCGTATAGGTAGGTGGGGTGCTGTTGTAGTTGAAGTAGTAATAATCGATGGGTATTCCGGTATCCCAGGTGCCCCAGACGGAATATCGATTATTGTCAACGGTGCAAATCGTAGTACCAAGCCATACGCCGTTGCCTTCTTTCGTTCCACTCTGTCCGGTGTCTTTGCCGCCTGTGAACAATGATGTAACCGAAAGGTAGATAGTGTCATCACCCGCGCTGTACACGAAGGTTTTTTGTACGGTCCAGATAAAGTCCCAGAAGGTGTCTCTGGTGACTGAATAGGTTGTATCGCTGGCGGTGCCATGGGTGAGGGTGTCACTGTGGACGTAGGTATTGCCGTCGTAGTAGAGGGCTCCCGTCCTGAACCAGCCGAGCCACGCTTCACTATAAGCGTGGACGTTGGTAACGGCCAGGAGCATCACCGCAACCGCGGCGATGAGCAGGAGTGTTTTGGACATAACTAAACTAAATAGTATCACCGAGTATTCTGAAACCGGCGGCGGTATGAATGAGGTGTTTTGGAGCATCATATCCTTGACAAATCGCGTGTCTTGAATATAGTTAGCCTATGTTTGTCGGGCGATTAGCTCAGTTTTGGTTAGAGTGCTTGCTTGACATGCAAGAGGTCACTGGTTCAAGTCCAGTATCGCCCATTATAAAGCTGCTAGAGGGGCCTGGTGTCTGAGCTGAAGCCTTTACTCAAAGAGCTTCAGTCCACAGACCTCGAACTTCACACCTTAACCGCCGAACAAGACGCGATCCCCAAAAAAATCGCCGCTCTTGAGCAGGAAATCAACCTGTTGAACAGCCGTCTTGAAGAAGCCAAACAGAAACTTACAAACTCCCGTACGGAGCTAAAACTTGCAGAACTAAATCTGGCCTCGCAGGAAGAGACGCTCGTCAAGTACAATTCGCAACTATTCAGCGCCAAAACCAACGAAGAATACAAAGCGTTCCTAAGGGAGATCGAAACCGCGGAGCGCAAGAAAAACGAAATAGAGGACGGGATAATCACGCTAATGGAACGCATCGAGCAAGAGGAGGCGGAGCTCGCCAAACGGAAAACAGAGAAAGAGACCGAGGAAAGCAAGAAGGAACAGGAAATTCAGGCGGTGAAGGCTTCACAGTTACACTTGGAGGTCAGGACCGAAGAGGTGCGCGAAAAGTACGAACGGCTGCGTAAAGAGCTGCCTGACAATATCCTTGCGATCTACGACAGGATTAAGAAAAACAAGCACGGATTGGCTGTGGCGCAGATACTGGATGCGAATCGTTGTTCCGCCTGTCTCAATCCTGTCCCAACCCAGCAGGCAATCGAAGCCGCTCACTCCGATGAGCTCATCTTCTGCGAGTACTGCGGACGAATCCTGCTTGTGTAACCGAGGCCAGGGAGAAACCACCAAAGATGCCGGAACATCCGTTAGACCAAGACAAAACCAAGTGCGAGGCCTGGGTAGACGGCGCCTCGTCAGGCAATCCTGGACCGGCAGGAGCGGGTGTTGTAATAAAGAAAGATGGAGAAACGCTGGGGACCTGGCAGGAATTTTTGGGCCAAACCACCAACAATGTTGCAGAATACAGAAGTTTAATCCTGGCACTACGAAAATCGATCGAGTTGAAAATTGCACGACTTGTGGTATATACTGACAGTGAGCTCCTGTACCGTCAACTCACCGGTCGCTACCGGGTCCGCAACCCACGCATCAAGGAGCTCTTTGCAGAGATCAGAGAGCTGCTTAAGCACTTCAAGACCTTCAGTATAAAGCATATCCCTCGCGAGCAGAACCGGGAAGCCGACCGGCTGGCACAAGCGGCCAGAAGGCCAAGATGAGCTTCGCAGCTCAACTGATACCATACCTTTCTCTTCTACAACGCAGTCTGCCTGAAGAAGCATCTCATTCGGCAACTAGAATCATAGGGAAGATTCTTGCATACCTCCAAAAAGCAAGGCTTAGAGTAGCTGAAAAAAACCTCTCTTCACTCGGATTAGAACCCGATCCAAATTTGGCTAAAAAGACTATCCAAAACTGGACACGCTCCATATCAGACCAGATACGTTCCCTTTGGGTATCAAGAAATGAACTTCTGGATACAGTAGAGGTTGAGGGTATGACCAATCTACTAAAGGCTCTGGATGCCCATCGCGGAGTGATACTCGTAACCGCTCACCTTGGGAATTACGAGCTTGCCGGCTCGTATATTGCGGCACAGGGTTTACCCATTTCTGCAGTGGTAGAAGAGATCCCCGGCGGCCACAGCGATGTCTTCAGCAGGATCCGCAGAAGATTCGGTATGGAGGTGGTTGGATACCCGGATTTACCGCAGATGCTCAGAATACTTCGCGAAGGCAAGATACTCGTTCTTTTAGCCGACCGTGACCTGGGGGGGAAAGGGATAAAGGTTAAGTTCGGAAAAAGGCTGCGACGTGTACCGACAGGTCCTGCTATCCTTGCACTGCGAAGCGGAGCCTTGGTGCAAACCGGGTACTTCGTATTTCAGGACAAAAAAAGAAGCTATCTCTGCGTAATCAATCCGGCGATAGATTCAGGAGTAAGTGGATCGCTCCAGCAGAAGGTTTCTGGATTGACAGAGGCGGTAACCGAGGAACTGGTTGCAGCCATCCGCCGCTACCCTGACCAGTGGTTCGTGTTCCAGGACGAGTGGGGTTAAAGAATTGCTCCTTTTCAGCAAAGCTGAAAAGATCGCAGATATAATCCTCTTTAGTCCAGAGTAATCATCGCTTGGAATCGGTTCATCAGCTGTATGGTTGTCACCTTGAGTCCTGAGTAGTTTTACTTGACGAACCAGTTATCCTGTGTATGCTCAATTCCATGAAGAAGGCTCGGCTCGCTATCCTTGCATCGGGCCGCGGCTCGAACGCGGTTGCGCTGATAAAGGCAGCACAGCAAGAAGGATTCCCCGCCGAGGTAGTGCTGGTGCTTTCGGACAACCAGGACGCACCGGTACTTGATAAGGCACGTGCACTGGGCGTTAAGGCGATCTGGCTTGATCCGGGCCCCAAATGCACCTTCCTTATCCCTGAGGTGGAAGCCAAATGGGTGGAGGTATTAAGAGAGCACAACGTAGACTACGTGCTTCTTGCCGGATTCATGCGTGTAATCAAGAAGATCTTGCTTGACGCTTTTGCGGGCCGGATACTAAACATCCACCCTGCGCTACTTCCATCGTTCAAAGGACTGGATGCTCAGCGTCAGGCATGGGAGTACGGGGTGAAATACAGTGGTGCCACGGTTCACTTTGTTGACGACTCGCTTGACGCAGGGCCGATCATAATCCAGGAGCCGGTCAAGGTTGAAGACGACGATACACCTGAGAGCCTTGCGGCAAAAATCCTGGAGGTTGAACACCGCATCTATCCTGAAGCGGTAAGGCTCCTGGCCCAGGGACGTTTAAGGATAGAAAGACGAAGGGTGAAGATCCTGAAGGAGAAACATGGCGGATAAGCTGAACGTGGCGGTTGTGGGATGCGGCGCCAGGGCGCAAACCGCGCATCTTCCGCATCTTAAGAAGAATCCGCACATAAAGATAGCCGCACTCTGCGACAGGGACGAGGTGAAGCTGGCCTCGCTCGGGGAACGTTACAAGGTAGGAAGGATAAGCGCCACCTACAATGAGATCCTCAACGATCCCTCGATTGATGCAGTGGTGATAACCACCCCCACCCATCTGCATCATCCCATGGCCCTGGCAGCCCTTGATTACGGCAAGCACGTTTTCGTAGAGATGCCGATAGCGCTCACCGAGGCTCAGGCAAGAGAGATGATAGGCGCCTCCCGGCGAAAAAAACGCGTGCTGGCCGTGGCGCACGACGATCATTTCAGGCCCGACGCAATACTCATGCGCCAGTTCATGGAACGCAAGGAGGTAGGAAATCTGATGTATGCAAAAACCGGCTGGCTGCGCTCCGCCCAGAGGTGGGGGCGTAAAGAATACCAGGAGGAAAGATTACGATCAGGCTCCGGGGCTTTCCTTACCCTGGGCATACCCGTAATAGACCTTGCACTGTTTGTGCTCGGCGAGCCGAAGCCAGTCGCCATAACCGGAATGGCGTTCAGGAGAACCCCTGATCTGGAGGCCGAGGATTCCGCAGTGGCACAGATAAGGTTCAGCGACGATACGGTTCTGGTGGTAGAGGTAAGCTGGATTCTGCACGAGCCGCACGACATACTCTATCTCAACGCATACGGAACCAGGGGTGCGGCCCTTTTTAACCCGCTGGAGATCCACAAGGAGATGTTCGGCAGGCTTGTGAACGTTGCGCCTGCTATGAACAAAAAAAACCTGGGCACTACCTCGTATCAGGGTCAGATCAACGCCTTCGTGTCCGCAGTAACCGGCAAGGCTCCCTTCCCAGTGCCACTTGAGGACGCGCTTCTTTTGGCGCGCATAGGCGACGGGTTCTACTGCTCGGTCAGCCAACGAAAGGAAATCGCATTAAAGCCTACCAAAAGCTAGTCCGCTTTAAGTGGCTTGCGGCCCTCGGATCAGGACTCCTGCTCTCTTTCGCCTTTGCTCCATATCCTACGCGATTTCTAGCATTTATAGCTTTAGTTCCCCTGTTCTGGTTAATAGAAGAGGAAAGACGCGTCTTCCTTTACGGTTATCTGTTCGGGATAGGTATGGCGGCAGGCCAGATGTGGTGGCTTGTTTCGCAGACCTACCCCTTATCGCCCCTGATACGATTCCTGCTGTGGATAGGCGTCATCCTGTTGATTGGATTCCTGGCGCTCTTCCCTGCTCTATTTGCATCGCTCACCAAGAGGATAGGTCTCTGGTCAGCGCCTCTTATCTGGCCCGCGGTGGAGATGCTGCGAGAGTTAACAGACCTGGCCTTTCCATGGGAGCTTTTAGGTTACAGCCTGACCCCCTGGCCTATCTTTACCCAGACAGCATCCATATGGGGGGTATACGGGCTGGGTGCTCTGATCGTGCTTGTGAACCTTGCGATCTACGAGCTCTTGCGCGGCTGGAAGCAAAGAGCGCTGCGATTGCGCTGGGGAGCGATACTTGGTGGCACACTTCTATTCATGGTAGGATTCGGTGCTATTCGATTGATAACCGCCAAGCGCACCTCCCCAATCAAGGTTGCCCTTATCCAGCCGAACGTGCCCACGGTTCTCAAGGGGTCCAGAAACCTCTACGACTCGCTAATCACAGCCATGCTCGATCAAACGCGCCAAGCTGCACTAACAGACCCGGATCTCATCCTATATCCGGAGACTTCCACCCTGGTTGATCTCACACGACCCGGGGACTACTCATCCCTGTATCTTGATCTTGTTGACAGCCTGGATATTACGCTTGCAACAGGCATCCCGCATCGGGTCAGGGATGAAGGGCGTTCGCGGTTCGCCAACGCAGCCACCCTGGTTCATCCTGACGGCTCGCTCGATAAGGTCTATATCAAGATACGTCTGGCTTCTTTCGGGGAGACTATCCCCTTTGAACACATCTTCCCCTTGCTTCGAAAGATAGACGTGCAGGGAGGCCACCACTATCGGGGCAAGGAGTACGTTGTCTTTCACCGCGCACCCGAACCGCTCTCATTCCTCATATGTTACGAGTCGATCTTCCCTTTGCTGACCCGGAACTTTGTGCATAAGGGTGCAAGGCTTCTCTGCAACGTTACCAACGATGTGTGGTTCGGTCAACTTCAAGGACCGGCTCAGCACGCCGAGATGGCGGTTCTGCGAGCGGTTGAGAACGGGGTGCCTTTGATTCGCGCTGCGAATAACGGCATCTCGATGATCATTGATCCATATGGAAGGGTTCTTGCCCAAAGTCCGCTTCTGGTGAAAACCATCGTTACCGGCGAGGTGGCGAAAGCTTCTGGACGCACGATCTACACCAGCTTCGGTTTCCTGTTCCCATACCTGGCCGCTGGGTTCGTGGCGGCGATGCTGGTGGTGCGGTTAATCCAGCGCGGCAAGCGGCGTAAACGATCGTCCAAGAAGAAGTAGATCAGCTGACAGCTCACGGTTGACGGCTCACGGCTCACGGCTCACGGCTGACGGCTGACAGCTGACGGCTGACGGCTCACGGCGCTAGCTCCTTGACTTAAATCAACCTTCTTTATACATTTCAAAATATAAATTTTAAATTTGATAGCGACCCGCTCAATCCGCGTTAATCGGCGTTCCGAAGGAGAACGACTGAAAGGAGTTCTACCGAAGGGAAACGACCGGAGGGAGTTTCAATCTGCGGATTATATAGCCGTTCCCGCTCAGGCGATTCCGGCGAGGTAGACACCGCAAACAATCGGCTAAGAAGAAGTAAATGTAGGAACCTCACCCCCACCTTTATCCTCCCCGGTCGAGGGTGAGGACTGGGATAATGTCGTCAGTAAAGGAAAAGGAGGAGATGGGCGGCAAGACGCAGTATAGAGAACAGATTGGGATGACGCGCATGTGGCACAGGCTCTCCAGCCTGTGCAAATACAGTCTCCCTCCCCTGGTGGGACAGGGTGCCATGGTCGGGTGTTCCGACCTGTCCGGCCTCCCTTACTAAGGGAGGTGCCCGTGAGGGCGGAGGGATCGGTAATCCTCCACTTGATCCCCCCGGGGCTATTATTCGCCGCTAAACTCCTTGACTTAAATCAACCTTTTTTATACAATAACCCATGACGAAACCCGTAACACTCCTCCCCGACCCGAAAGAACGAAAGAAGTGTAAGCACAAAGAGTGTCACTCGAACGCCATCTTCCTTGAAGATTACTGCTGGAAACACTTGCCGGACAAAGCCAAATCCAGATACAAAGATAAATTCATCAAGTGGATAGATGACGGCATTACTGTAGGCGAAATTGATCTGGTTAAATCCAACCCACTGGAAGACACCAACTTCACGGATGTCGATCTAAGTGGGACCGATCTTTCGGATATTGATTTCCAAGGAGCCAACCTTAGAGGAGCCAATCTCCAAAGGGCCGATCTCTCCGGGGCGAACCTCCAAAAGGCCATCCTTATAGGTGCGAACCTTAAAGATGTTGACTTCTCTGGAGCTGAACTTCGGGAAGCCTATATGTCAGGAGTCCTACTGAACGGAGCCAGTAACCTTTCTTGGGATTACATAGAAAAGGTCGGCCACGAGACAAGTGGTAAGTGGTATCACCTCTACGATGCCCAAGATGCTTACCGGCGGCTTAAGAACTACTTTCATCAGCAGGGACAATATGGCGACGAAAGCAAAGCCTACTACCGAGAGAAGCTTATGGCGAAGCACGAAGCACACGAAGAGTTGTTCGGCTGGAGGAGGCGCGTAAGTTTTATTACTGCAAGAAAATCTTGGCGTAGATTTTACGTGTGGTTTGTTCGAGGAGTTAAGAGGACATTTCAAAACATCGGCAGATTCTTCGCTCACAACGAGATCAAGGGTGTCCGTAGGCGCTGGCTTGGTCTTTGGTTTCTCTGGGCTTTAGCAGGCTTTGGTGAAAAGTGGATAAGAACCATTTCCTGGGCGGTTGGCACTTTCGTCTTTTTCGGCCTGCTTCACTGGTTGGGGACTAACGCAGGTTGGTGGACGTTGCTAACACAAACTTCACGAAATACAATCATTGCGACGAAGCACTTACTCAACTGCCTGTACTTCAGCCTAGTCACTTTCGTTACCCTCGGCTTCGGCGACATCTGGCCCGACGCCTGGGTTGCCAAGATTTTAGTCGGTGCGGAAGTCGTGCTCGGTTATGTATTTTTAGGAATAATTGTAGTCCTCATCGCCCGCAAGTTCGGAAGATGACTTTCCCTCACCTCTAACTCCTCTCC
>JAYELY010000306.1:0-8810 GCA_034717795.1 Caldifarciminota bacterium | reverse complement strand
GGTTTCCGGCGAGTAAACGATACGGTATTCTTCGATCTCAAGCTGATCCAGGATCGAGAAGATATGCCCGATTATTGTGTCGCCTGCCACGAACAAAAGCGGTTTGGGTGTATAAAGGGTGTGGGGTCTCAATCTCGTACCCATTCCCCCGGCAGGGATAAGAACCTTCACGAAAGCTCCATTTTCAGGCGCTCAATGGAGACCACAGGCATAGGGTCAACACCACGGAGTTCAGCTAAGAAGACGCTCAGAAGATCGCCTTTGACTAAAAGGGAGAAGATGCGCTCAAGCAGGCTTTCACCCTCGGCATGAATCACCAAGCGCGGGATTGACGAGGGAAGAATCTTATCCACGATCTTTGCCCGCTTTCGGTTGCGGGGGTGAATAAACTCGTCTCCAGGATCGAGAACGATCAATGCGATGTTCTCATCTGCTCCGCCCTCAAAGCCCATTATCTCATTGTGGTTCATCTCCGAGTATACGTGGGCGTGGGCAAGCATCTTGGCGTTCTCGTTGATCTGGCAGACCAGGCGGTAACCAAGCGCGGCAAAGCGCCGATCCAACGAGTGGATTACAGGAAAACTATCCTTTAAGGATTCGGCGAGTCTTGCGGCCTCGCCTTCCCATTCGGATATACGAGAGCGTATAAGCTTCAGGGTCGCATCCAGATCGTGCTTTGCCTCAGGATAGAGATTCCAGTGATCGGCCAGCCGCAAAAGCGGTGCAAAAAGGTAGCCGATTGACGCGCGCGGCGGGATTCCGGAAGGTACTGTGACCGTCGGAACTTTCTCCGCCCAGGCCAGTTCCTTGAGCTTCCCCCCTGAGGCGACAGCTAAACGTGGCACCTTTCGATCTGTCAACGCATCCCAAAGTGATAGAACCTCCTCGGTATTCCCGGAGTAGCTGATGACCACTGCGAAGCCCTTGTTATCGATCCAGCCGGGCAGGGTGTAGTCCTTGAGGATCTCAATCGGGATGGGTGAGGTATGAAGTAAAAGTCCTCGAATCAGATCGCCGGAGACCCCTGAACCTCCCATGCCGCAGACGGCAAGATTCGCAGGAACGTCCTTGGGAATGCTCTCGAGGACCGGGCCGGCTTTCTTCCAGCCGTACTCAAGCTGGTCAGGAATCGAACGCACTAAGGATAGCATTCATTCTTCCTTTCAAGGAACAGGACCGAAAGATCGTGGTATTTCCGACTCAGCTCCCTGCGCAGGTAGCGGATGACCTCCACCGGTGTAGAGTACTCCACCGCGCGATTCGCAATTCGGCGCAGTTCCTCTACCTTAACGTTGCGTATGATCTTACGGGCAACAGGTATCGCGCAAGGCGTCATTGAGAGCTCGTCCACCCCCAACCCTATGAGCAGAGCCACACCGAGGGCTTCGGCAGCCATCTCCCCGCAGACGCCGACCCAGATATGTGACTTGTGCCCCGCACCTATAACCCTGCGAATAAGTTGCAACACAGCAGGGTGATAGTGATTAAACAGACGCGATATCTTCTCGTTGCCCCTGTCCACGGCCAGGGTATACTGGGTAAGGTCGTTCGTACCGATGCTGAAGAAATCCACGTGATTCGCCAAGCGGTCGGCCATAAGCGCAACAGAAGGAATCTCCACCATTATCCCCACCTCCATATCGGGATCGAATTTCTGGTTTTGTTTTGCCAGCTGCTCCCGCGACCTTCTAAGTAGAAGCTTGGCTCGTTTGATCTCGGAGAGATCGGAGATCATGGGAAACATTATTTTCACGTTGCCGTGCGCCGAAGCTCTAAGAATCGCACGCAGTTGGTCAAGGAAGATCTCTTCGTTGTCGAAGAGAAATCGCACGGCACGCCAGCCAAGAAAGGGATTGGCCTCTTCGTAACCGGGCAATATCTTATCGCCGCCCAGATCAAGGGTGCGAATGATAATGGGGTGCGGTTTGAGTTGTTTCGCAGCCTCGCTGTAGATTGTATACTGTTCCTCCTCAGAGGGGAAACGGCGTTTGGCAAGAAAGATATACTCCGTCCTGAAAAGTCCAACCCCTTGTGCTCCATAGCGTTTTAATGCACCGATCTCGCTCGTCAGCTCTATGTTGGCTGAGATATCTATCTTGCGTTCGTCCAGTGTGATGGGTGCATGCTTGGCCTCATCGAAAAGGCTCTTGCGGCGGCGAGCGTATTCCATTATCTCAGCAACGTATATCGAGACACGGTGCTCGGTAGGGGCAAGCACAATCTGGCCTCGCTGAGCATCAACCACCACCTGCTCTTCACCATCGATTTTCTCCAAGAGATGCTCTACACCGAGAACGGCCGGAATCTCCAAGGCCTTGGCGATAATGGCGATGTGAGAGGTTCGCCCGCCTATCTCGGTCGCCAGCCCCCTGACCCTTCTAGGGTCAAGAAGAACTACCTCTGAAGGCGGAATGTTATGCGCCAGCACCACCGAATCAGACGGGGCATCTATTATAGAAACCGAGGGCAGGGAAAGGAGGTTACGCAATACACGATTGGTAATATCTTCGATATCGGCCAGACGTTCCTTAAACAACCCCCCTTTTGCATCAAGAAGCGGTTTGGCAATCTCTGCTACCGCTTTGCTGAACGCATACTCCGCGCTGTAGGCTTCGCTGATATTGCGCTTGCAGGTCTCAAGCAAAGCTGGATCGGAAAGGGTCTGAATCTGCATCTCAAGGAAATCGGCAAACTCAGGACCGAGCGATTTGTAAATACCAGCCTGGAGTTCTGCTAGTTCTTTAGCGGTTGAGGTAAGCATAGCCTCGAGGCGTTCCTGCTCCGCCTGGATGCTCTTCTCCGGGATGCGTACGCGTCTAAGTTCAGGCGGCTTGGAGGTGAAAAGAAACGCCTTACCCATTCCTATACCGCCTGAAACCGCAATCCCACGCAGGATAATCATTCACCCTCCTCCTGGAGAATTCCTCTCAAGGCATCAATGGCTTCTGCCTCATCAGGCCCGTCCGCTTCAAGCAAAACCAAACTGCCTGCCTCGGCGGCCAGGGTAAGAAGCGAAAGTATGCTCTTGCCGTTGACCCTCATACCGTCCTTGGTAACCCATATATCACACCTAAAGCCCTCAGCCAGCTTGACGAACTGGGCCGCAGGCCTTGCATGAAGACCGATCTTGTTGCGGATAACTATTTCAAGCGCAGTCATAACACTACCCCAAGTATAATCAAAATAGCCAGATTGAGAAGCAGGTTAAGAAGAGGCGAAATGCGAAGAAAAGCGAACAAAAACGCGAGGGCAAGGAACGGAATGAAGATAAACCATTCCGCCGCCGGGACAACCCAGGTGCCTAGATTCAGCTTGAAAAGCATGACTGCGCAAAGCAAACCAACCAAACCACCTGCTAAGGGCAAAAGGATCCTCTTCATGCGACCAAGGGATGCGAGAACATCGCTAAGCGCTTTCCTGCCCCTCTTAAGTCCCCGCGCGTAACCAATCAGCCGCTCACCTTGAGCAAAAAGGTTAAAGCCCAACAGGAAGATTAGAATCCCGATCAACGGCTGGCCGATAACAACAAAGAACATACCCGCAAGAAGTGCGGTGGGCCTGAGTACTCGCCAGTAAAGATCATCCCCCTGCGCCGCAAGACTGGATTCAAGCGTAGAGGAAACACCTTCCATCCCATTCTCGTTCCACTCACGGACAAGAACCCCGGTGAGGAAGGAGGCAAGGTAGGGGTTGGTATTGAACGTGGATTGCGGGGGACGAATCACCGCCTTCTTTCTGGAACGAGCCGAAAGTACAACCGTCATCCCAGGCCCCTGCTCACTTTCAAAGTTCCAGAGGTTCTGGACGAAAAGCTGCGCAATGAAGTTCCTTAAAACCTTACCAGCGCCCATACAACCACCCAGGCTGTAAATCCCACAAAAAAGGGTAGGAGACGTTTCTTTATCCCGAAAAGGACCAATCCGCTCGCGAGCCCGACGCTTAAGGTAGCGGCAAACAACCGCTCAAGCGAAATAAGCGGCAGGAGTTTGAGCAGTGGTAAGATAACTATTCCTATACCTGCTGCCAGCAAAGCGAGTAATACGCCGCGCAGGAAGGAGATATCCAATGCGGCGATGTGCAGGAAGAGAAGTCGGCGGCGATGGCTAATTTGCTCTAACCGCCTTGCCAACACACCGTTCAGTCTTCGCACATACCGATCGAACCAGCCTCCCCAGACACTGGCCGCAGCCGCCACAACGATCGCTGCCAGGGCCGCGGCCTCGAACGCGGGATTTGCTAAAATCCTCATGGTAAAGAACGCAACCGCCCCGGAGATCCCTGCGGCCTGAGCATCCAGGGGAACCTTGCGACCTATTGGAAGCTGCAGCAGCCATACAGGTTGAAGCAGAACACCCAGCAGGGCACCTGAGACGAAGTCGCCTGCGGCAAAACCAAGCACGGATGCGGCAACAAGCGGTTGTGAAACCCCGAACTCGCCGAAGGAGTACTTATCCAACATCAACACCCCGGAAAGGATGCATAAAACCGCTATGGTAAGTTGCGGGCTCACTATCTCCTCTTGCGTTTAATCAATTTCACCACGTCAACGGCCCTTGAGCCTGGAAGATCCTGGGCGATTACATTAATGCCCTTACGGCTCAACCTCAGTATAGCCTCGATCTCGCTTGAGTCAAGATAGAGGAACGAAAGGAACTTCTCGCGCCCCTGGCGTAAATGAACGCCGCCAAGGTTAAGCACCGGCAATGACAGACCCTGGCGATAGAGGGCCTCCGCGTCGCTAACGGACTCCACAAGAAGCATCTGGCGGCCTTTGAGACGATTGTTCTCCACATAAGCAACTGTTTCTGAAAGTCTCAGCATCTCCAGCTTCACACCCTCAGAAAAGGAGGTTACTACAGTCCTTAAAGTATCTTGATGCCAGGCATCGGTTGCAATTCGATCGTTAGCCAGGATTATCCCGGGGATATCCAAAGCGAGAACCCATCCCACCATCACCTGACCGTGGATCAAGCGGTCGTCGACCCGGAACCACCCTACGGCGCTCACGAGTCCATGGTGGGGATCTCTATGTTGGCCGGGGATACCATATTACCCTGTAAATCTTTGCCCCACACGCGCAGCCGCAAAGGAAGGGCAGGCAAACGATCCCCGGCAACAACAGGTAAAGAAACCTCAATCGAGCGGTTGGCTCCCAGAGGGGGAATTGTGGTATCCAAGATAGTAAGATATTCCGACAGCTGAGGGTCCCGGACAACGGCTTTCAGGAAGATTGTATCCGAGTCCTTCAAGCCCCGGTTAACCAGGGAAACCAGAAGGCGGCCCTCCTCGCCTGGCTCAAGGATGCCGTTGCTGTTTCCACCGATGGCATCATCGAACACAACCCCGGCTATCTCAAGACTGGGTCCGATCTTATACTTCGATACAGGTCCAGCAGTGCCTACGCAGACCCCAAGGGTAAGGTAGATTCGTTCAGCAGCATCCTTTACAATCAACGTACCCAGGGTAGCCTGCAGACCCACCATCCTCACCGGAGACCAGCGTCCCATAAGTTCAAAAGCAAGATAAGGGGCTTTGGCACGCCAGCGAGGCTCAAGGATGTAGGAGAGCGGACCGGAGACATCGTAACGCTGTCCCCACCCCGAACCGCGAACATTGAAGGCGATGAAATGTTTGAAAAATGCATCGTCTCTCCAGAAGGCTATCCTCTGATAAAGCGGAACACTCACATGCAAAGGCAGGAGTGAACCGATAAACTGACCGCTGTCGCGAGAGCCAAAGCCGTAGGACTCGACAATTGAAGAACCAATCCCTATATAAGAGAACCCCAGGGTAAACTCAACAACGTTAAGCCGATTACATAAAGGCAACCCTGCTCCGTAGTGAGCATCAACCACTGCCCACTCCCGCACCTGGGTATCTCCCCAAAACGCTGCTGTAAACAGCAGGATCAGCTTAAGCAAATCTTGCTACTCGAACTCCGGCGCCCACCTGTAGAAACCATCCAGGGCTTCGGGTTGATAGAAGAAGATAGAATAACTCTTCTCACCCAGCATGAGAGTGCCCTTTCCCCCGGGAAGCCCTGTGAAGATTGCAAGCGACACCTGAAGTTTACCTGTACGTTCTTCCGCGATCAACTCGCCAAGTTCGGTAACCTTGCCGGAGTATACGTTCGCCTCAATATAGGTAGAGCTGAGTTCAACCACATCAATGGGGTAGGTTGTGTACCCAACCCGGACAGCAGAAGGCTTAACCAGAACCTTCTGGCGAACAGGCAAGTCGCCTTCAGGCGTCGCCATAGACTCAAGTTCCTGAACACGTGATATCACCTTAATCATAAAGGTCTCAGGTTTCTTGAGGGTATCCTGATCATCGAAAGCGAACCCGATACCTGCCAGTTCCAGGAGATAAACGCCTTCCTCCCTGGTAACGGCTTCATACGGCACCTGTGTTGCAATCGAGACCACTGCCACAAGGAGCACGGCAAGCGTGACGATCCTTTTCATCTTAGGCCTCCTAGAGATAACGCTCGGCTCTTTACATAACCACGATATCTACGCGCCGATTGAGATCGCGTCCTGTGTGTGTACGGTTGTCGCCGCGCGGATTGGACTCACCATAACCAACAACCTTGATACGATCGGGCGAGATGCCGTTAGAGATCAGGAAATCACGCACCGACTGGGCTCTGCGAAGAGAGAGTTTTTGATTGGATGCGGCATCTCCGACACTGTCCGCGTAACCGTTAAGCTGAATCTTGATCTCAGGATGCGCCTTAAGGACGCTAACAGCCTCCTTGAGTGGAGCATAGTCTTGTGTGGAAAGACCGGCCTCACCGCGTCCGAAGTAGATCGACCGGAAGGCTATGGGCGGCGGAGGGGCCTGGGGGGCCACACGCTCCAGCTTGAAGTCAACCACCACCTCATCGGTATCCTCAAGTATCATGCTCTTGTGGGTCTTCTTGTAGCCAGCGGCCTGTACATCAACACGGTAGGTTCCTGCAGGCACAACGGCCCGGTAGTAACCGGACACAGCATCGCTCTTAAAAGAAGAAAAAACCGTATCCCCGGTTATGCTTACGAAACGAATCACCGCTTGGATGGGAGCGTTGTTAACGGCATCTGCTACGGTTCCAACAACCGTAGCTCCTCCAGTAACAGGAGCGAGCTCCAGCATCACTGCACCGCCCTCAAGCTCGATCAGCTCCGAGCCGATGCGAGTGGTCACGTAATCAGGATGCTCGGCCACAAGAAAGAAGGTTCCTTTCGGGTACTCGACCGAGAAACGCCCGTCTGGACCGGTAATGTAGGTATCGATCCCAGAATGCCCCTCTATGCAGATCTTGGCCTCAGCAACAGGCTTCTGAGTGACCTTATCAACGACGATACCGTTTATGTATCCCTCGGCTGTTGGCATGAGATCGAAGCCGATACCAACTCCAGCCAAGGCGTGCCAGCGGAAAGGCGTCTGCATAGGCTCGAGCTCGCAACCCAGATTGACGTTAAACTTCACAACCCTGCCTCCGAAACCGAGGCGCAAACCAGGGGTTACATAAAGGAAATTGGTAAAGTTTCCAAGATCATCCTGGGGAATCCGGGCCGTGCCGTCGACTATAAGGCCGGCGAAACTGAAAGGCCAAACCTCCAAGCCTACGCCCGTGAGCACGTATCCTGGGCTGGCAGATCCGGTAAGGTACTCGTAGCCGCCGTTTAGATGAATCCCAAGCCAGTCGAATCTGAAGGTCATAAGTCCTCTGCCGCCGAAGCCGAAGACGCTCGTACCCAGACCCTGCATGTAGGCAAATCCGTCGATACCCGGTGCAAGGTAGACATTCTTTGCCTTGTTGAAGTATATGGGCACTCCCCCCTTCACGGAAAGGCCAAGATCGTTGTAGAGCTCTGACATACTGGAGGTGTAGTTCCCGAAGGTCGCGTAACGCCCGTGTCCCCATAGCGAAAACTCAAGGTAGTGCCAGGGAGTAAAGGATAAAGCCACATAGGGCAGAACCTCCGTAAGTTGTGCGCTGGTAAGAGAGGTAGCGGGAGCAACCGCTGAGTCGATGTTCATCATCGTGCCGAAGGCGTTCAGGTCAATGGTAAGCATCCCCATATCCTCGCAGGCACCGGAGTAAACCCTGAAAGTGCCGCGATTTCCTAAAACAGTATTGTAGGGAAAGGCCACGCTTGCAAGGATAACAGTTACAAGCACGACTTTTCTCATAGCAAACCTCCTTGAATGGATTTCCACATTCGCTAGGGCAAGTTCGCCCTCTATTATAAAATTATACAACAAAACTAAGGATCTGTCAAGTCTCTTGGGAACTGAACTTAACAAGGCAAGGCGCACTACTTCATGCCTAATCCATATCTGCGAACGCCGTTCTTGTTGACCCTTACAAGACACGGGCTACTCGATCCTACTCTCTTGGACCTCCGTAGGTTCACCAACAGGTTTTCCACTTATCCCCATGGAGATACCCACAGCGCGTCAGGTTTGAGTCCAACTCGTCACAAAAAGGTGGACAAAAGCTGGTCAAAAGCTACCCAAAAGGTGGACAAAAACTGGTCAAAAGTACGGGGTCCCCGCGGATTTGTGAAGCAAATTCGTGGGGTGAAAAAGCTGGACAAAAGGTGGACAAATAACAGCTCACAGCTCACAGCTCACAGCTCACAGCTGACGGCTGACGGCAGGGGGGCGACTGCGTCGCAATTACAGATTGCAGATTGGAAGATTGAAGATTGAAAGACTGAAGATTGGAAGATTGAAAGATTGCTCCGCAAGCGTCGCCCCTAAACTAAAATGTCATTGCGAGCGAACCCGGTGAGCGAAGCAATCTCGCCCCCTCACCAGCC
>JAYELY010000305.1:0-1728 GCA_034717795.1 Caldifarciminota bacterium | reverse complement strand
TCCGGGAGTGTTACGGGCGAGGCAAAGCTTACCCTCTACTCCGCCGACGGACGGAGAATACTAAAAGAAACCATCCAGGGCAAGGGCATCTGGGAAGCACCTAAGTTGCCCTCCGGGGTCTACTTCGCCAGGGTGAAGTCTGAATCAGCCAGCGCCAGAGCCAAGCTGGTGATCCTCCACTAAACCTTGACAGAGGGGTGAATCCGCCTTTAATAACTAAAAGGAGGTCGAGATGTTAAGTATAAGTCTTTTGGCTTTAACCCTATGGGGCGGGATTCTTGTAGGGCCGTTTCGCATTGCCGAGGCAGAGCTTGGCCACCATCAGGGTTGCCTTCGCGCGGCAATGGCTTCTGACGGCCATTTTGCCATTGCATGGGTAGACAGCCTTTGGGTTGATTACAGCCCTTTCCGTGAATTAGAGATTTTCGTTCGTTTCTTTGACCGTGATGGTAACCCCTTGAGTGAAGCCTACAAGATATCCAAGCTTGTGGACACCAACTGGATTTATCCTCCTTGTATCGATATGGATATCCTGGGCAACACCGTTCTTATTTGGGGCGACAACCTCGTTAAAAGCGATGAAGACATCGGTTACACCAGGTTCCAGAGCTTTGGCCCTGACGGCACTCCGATGGATTCTGCAAAGACGTTATATGAAATCGGATTAGTTCCACATTACCGCGTAGGTTTAAGCCTTGCGAATAACGGCACCTTTGCGTTTGCTCAGAACGCGTGGAGTGGCGACATCTGGGTTCAGCGTTTCGATCTGGAAGGCGTTCCCCAGGACTCCGCTTTTCTGGCCCACGATACCGGCGGCGACTTCTATCCCATGCACCCCCAGGTGGCACTGAGCGATGCAGGCGACCTGGTGGTAACCTGGGTTGATTTTCGCATGAGTGGGAAAACTTATCCCAGGTTTCAGGTATTTGATGCTGAGGATGAGGCCATCCTGCCCTGGGAGCCGATGGGGCATCGTATAGATGACGGCGAGGATGAGCAATACCACGGCAGCAGGCCTGAAGTCTATTGGCTTGATGACGACCGATTCGTGGTGTTCTGGGGAGATTGGAGTACCTATCGTCCTGTGGGTCGGGTGTTCAGCGACAGGGGCCTGACGCGCCATCCCATACGCGGGCTGATATGGAGAGATTCCCTGTGGCCCTATGGCGGTCTAGAAGGCTGGTATTCCACGGCCGTTGCCTCTAACGACAGCTTTGCCTACACGCACATAAGGACTTACACTGACTATCCTGATGGAGAACTGCGTACCTGGGAGCATGGTGGAGGGATACTGGGATATATACAAAACAACGAGCCGATCCGCAGGACCAACCTGTTCGAGTACACCCCGCCGTTGGGAGCGGATACCGTGAACAGTTTTTTTAACAATTGGCCTCACGTCCAGACCCCTGCGGTAGCGTGCTCTGATGACCGTATCGTTTGGGTTTATTCCCGGTTCAATCCAGACACCATCTTCGAGGCCTTTGCAATGATCACCGACTGGAACATGGGGGTTGGGGTAGCGGAAAGACCTGTCCAGACCGTATCACCCATCCGTCTTGAAGCATCGCTCAACCGCTTGAGCTACGATGTCCCCGACGAAGCTTCCCTTACCCTGTACTCCGCGGACGGGCGAAGAATCCTCCAGGAGACCATAAAAGGCAAGGGAATCTGGGAAGCACCTAAGTTGCCCTCCGGCGTCTACTTCGCAAGGGTCAAGGACAACTC
>JAYELY010000304.1:0-1732 GCA_034717795.1 Caldifarciminota bacterium | reverse complement strand
TCAAATCCGGGTGATCAACAAGCGTCATCTTCACCCAGAAGGATAAAGGCACGCCGTGGGTGGAGATGGTACGGATGGGAAGTTTAAGTATCTCTTCGGATGTAAAAAAGTGCACCTCGCCCGGCTCTGCGTCCCAGTCACAGGCGTCTATCAAAAGGACGCGGTCGGGTTTTTCTTTCTCCACCAGACCCAAAGCGTTCTCCGGCACCTCGCCCGCGTCTATCAGCATCCAGTTTTCAGGAGTATCGGCAGATTCCTGGAGTCTATCTATGGCCAACGGCCCAACCGCGTCGTCT
The DNA here is from genome assembly GCA_034717795.1 of Caldifarciminota bacterium. Lineage (GTDB taxonomy): Bacteria > Hydrothermota > Tepidihabitantia > B3-TA06 > B3-TA06 > B3-TA06. Next base: position 1,436 of record JAYELY010000304.1, on the reverse strand, counting down.
GCGCGCATCCGGTTGCCTACTCCGATCACAAGGACCTTAGCCATACCGGGTAATGTCGTCCAGGATTTCGGCAAGCTGTCCGGCCTGGTATCGCCGATCGAACTTTGCTATGGCCTTGGGCTTGGGAGAGTAAGGAAAACGTCCTGTAAGGAGCAATCGCAACGCCTCTGTTACCCCATCCACGTCGCCTTCCGATACCACAATGCCGGTGCCGGTCTCCCGAACAAGCTCTGCGGTTTCATGATGCGGGTTGACCACGGCCAGCACAGGCGTGCCCGAACCTATATACTCGTAAATCTTTGCAGGAACAATGAGTGGTGAATACTCGGCATGATAGGGTAACCATGCGAGATCGGCCTTTTGAAGGCGCTGCATAGCCTTGCGGTGGGACAGATGCCCCAGTCTTTCAATGAAGGTAGAGACGCCGCTGCGGCGGATTCGCTCCTCTTCAACCGCGCTTAGCTCCCCCATTATCTCCACGCGAAGCCGCGAGGGGATAAGCCCGTCCTCGTCCCTCAACCGCCTGATCGCCGCATACAGGGTAGTCCCGCGATTGATATGATCCAGTCCAAGTATACCGGTATAGCAGATGGTTAAGGGCCTTCGTTTACTGGTGCTAGGAGTCTTACGGGCAGGTGTGTTACGGGTGTTACGGGTGTTACGGGTGTTATTTTCTTGTGCGCGGAGCGTAAGCTCCGAATAATTATGAGAATGCCCCGAAGGGGTACGGGTGTTACGGGTGTTACGGAAGTCGGCGGCGTCGAACCCGTTGGGGATGTAGTGTATACGTGGGGCAAGCCAGGGATAACGCTTACGCAGATTCTCGGTATGCGAGCGTGTAACCGCGACGACGGCGTCGGCGTATTCCAGAACGTTGCGCTCAACCCGCCTGTTTAAGGCACGCTTCCATCGCGGCTTATCGTGTTCCGGATGCCCGACCCAGGGATCACGCATCTCTACAATGAGTGGAAGATTGCTTCTCCTCTTGATCAGCCGCCCCAGAAGAAGGTTGCTGTAGGGCGGAGCGGTAACGAGGACCGCGTGGGCTTCGTTTACCAGCCTGTAGGCAAGCCTGAATGCAGCAGGGATGTATGCGGTCTGGGTATCGGGCCATGAAAAGCGCCGGGCAACCCAGCGCAACTGGCTGTCAATTCTTGGTTTAAAAGGTCCGATGAGCTTTTGGCGCATCTTGAAGCTGTCAAGGCCCGCAACGCGATACAGCGATACGTGCTTAACCTCGGCAAGCATCTCTTCGTCTGAGGCATAGAACGCCGAGGGCTGCGGAGCGACTACCAAAGGACGCCAGCCGAAGCGAGGGAGATAACGGCAAAACTTCGATACCCGCTGCACTCCAACTCCGCCCAACGGAGGAAAGTAGTAGGTTATGATAAGGATACTCTTATTCATCGAGTTTGCGCAAGAGTCTTTCAGCATCC
>JAYELY010000303.1:0-8924 GCA_034717795.1 Caldifarciminota bacterium | reverse complement strand
TGTGCATTCTGTGTAGTCTGCGGATATTCGTTTCGTCCTTAAGTTCTAATCTGTGCAATCTGCGTAATCTGTGGATATTCGTTTCGTCCCTAAGTTCTAATCTGTGCAATCTGTGTACTCCCCCGGAGGGAACGACTCCCAGGAGTTCCCATCTGTGGTTTTCCATTTCGTCTGTAAGGAGTTCTGATCTGTGCAATCTGCGTACTCCCCCGGAGGGAACGACTCCCAGGAGTTCCCATCTGCGGATATTCGTTTCGTCCTTAAGTTCTGATCTGTGCAATCTGTGCAATCTGTGGTTTTTCATTTCGTCTCCTAGGTGCTGCGCAGCGCTTCTGAGGGTTCAATCCTGGTTGCCTTGCGTGCAGGGATCAAAGTTATTACTGTCGAGATTATCCAGCCCAGGAAGAAGGTGAACGCCATGTAGCCGAAGTTATACTCGCCCCGGTAATGTAGATCCAGGGGGAAGGGCATCTCGAAATCGCCTATCAGCAAGGTCATATCCATGCCTACTTCGGTCAATGGTATGACCACTGCAAGCCCCAGTATCACTCCAAACAGGCCGCCGAAGAAGCCGATGACCGAACCCTCCATGAGCATCATCCAGCGGATGTTGCTTTTTGAGAACCCCATGGCGCGCATGGTGCCGAGTTCAGGAATACGTTCGTATATGGACAAAAGCATGGTGTTGACGATTCCCACCAACGCGATGACGATGACGATGAGTGCGATAAAGTATCCCACCGACTGTTTCTGTCCGGAGACCTCGAACATCCCTGCGTTAAGGTCGAGCCAGGTGTATGTTTCGTATGAACCGCCCAGGTCTTTACCGATTTCCTCACCCAGGATGTTCAGTCGTTCGGTTTCCTTTGGGTCGCCCTTGACGTGCAGGTTAATCTCAGACGCAGCGCCAGGAGCTTCAAGGATTAGCTGGGCGTCGGCAAGGGTTATGAACACGGCGTTGCGATTGATTAGCTGGTTGGAGGTATTGACTATGCCTGTGATCTCGCAGTCGCGGACGTCCATTACCCCGCGGCGGGACCTGGTCTGGATAAGGAGGTAATCGCCCACACCGAGGTTTAACTCCTTGGCCAACCCCGAACCTATCACCAGGTCGCCGTCCTGCTCAAGGAACCTTCCTTCAGAAATGTTTTTCTCCAGCTCGAACACCTTTGCATCCTTCTGGGGATCGATACCCATACCGAGAGCGAAAAGCTCGGCCTGGGGGCCGATGGCGAACGCAGAAAAGCGAAGCCTGGGGGTGGCGGAGATAACGTCTGCATAATCAGCTTCAAGCTGCGCCGACAGCGCCGGGGCGTCCTCTATCAGGGTATCCAGGGGGAACAGGAACCGGTTTTCAAAGACACCGGCAGGGTATATCACCAGCTCGGAGTTGTCGGTTTCCAGGATGTTGCGTATGGTCTGATTCTCCACCCCGGCGAACATGGAGTCTATCATTATCATGAACATCAGCCCCACGCCGATGGCCGCCGCGGTTATCATCGTCCTTCTCGTATGACGGAAAACGTTTCTTATTGCCATCTTGAACAGCATTATTTCCTCCTGAGGGGGGGGTAACCACAGAGGCGCTGAGGCACAGAGAGGAGTTAAAGAAATCGAAGAAACTCCGCGTTCTCTGCGGTTCTCCGGGTTCTCTGTGTTGAATAGGGGTGTGAGGATATCGGATTCCTTCCGTGGATTAAACCACAGAAGCACTGAGGCACAGAGAGGAATTAAAGGTATAGAAGAAGCTTTGTGCGCTCTGCGATTCTCCGTCTTGAATAGCATGATTACTTCCCAGGTTTTGTAGATGGTGTGTTACGGGTTCGGGTATCGGAGGCTACCTTGCCGTCCTTGAGAAGAATAAGTCTGTCCGCGAAATCCATGACCATCCTGTCATGGGTGGAGAAGATGAAGGTTGAGTCGTGCTTTTCGTTGAGTTTCCTCATGAGTTCCAGTGTAGCCATGCCGGTGGTGGAATCAAGGTTGGCGGTAGGTTCGTCAGCCAGGACCAGCTTGGGTTCTTTGACAAGGGCGCGAGCGATGGCTACCCGCTGCTGCTGTCCGCCTGACATCTCGTTCGGACGGCGATAGATGTACTCCTTGAGACCTACGTCGATCAGCAGCTGTTCCACCGTCTCCTTGCGTTTGCGCTTGCTCCATTTGAGAAGGATCAGCGGGATCTCAACGTTTTCGAACGCGGTGAGCACCGGAATGAGGTTGAACGACTGGAACACGAACCCGATGGCGTCCTTGCGCAGCTCTGCGCGCGCCTTTTTTTTGAGATCGGAAAGATCAGTACCATTAAGAGAAACAGTGCCTGACGTTGGAACATCAAGACATCCTATTATGTTCAAGAGTGTAGTCTTGCCTGACCCGGACGGACCGGCGATTGACAGGAACTCTCCCTTGGCGATCTCCAGATTGATCCCCCTGAGCGCGTGGGTTATCACCTTGCCTGTCTTGTAGTCCTTGATTAGTCCTTGAATTGAAAGCAGAGCCATTTTGTCTCCTTTGTTGCGTTAATCTTTCTTTTCCAGACCCTTGATGATGAGGTCAACGTATTCGGCAAGCTCATCGTCGGTGAGTTCTTTCGTTTTCAAAAACTTGGTGATGTATTTGCTGCCCTGCAGAAAGGCGAGGCCGAACATGTACCATACAGCCAGCTTGGGGTTTATGGGGCGAATTTCGCCTTTCTCCACAGCCTGGGCAATCATCTGTTCCATGTACTTCATGGATTGACCCATTGCCGATTCCAGTTTAGGTGATATTCCAGGCGAGCTGCCATCCATCCACTCCCTGGTCACCAGTTCAATAGCGGTGTTTTTTTTCTTAAACAGTTTCATCTTGGCTTTGGCCAGGGCCAGAAATCTGTCGCGCAACGATGCGTTGGGGTCGTCCACCTTCTTTAAGAGTTCAAGCAAGTTCTCTGCACTTTCCTTTAGAGTCGCCTGGTACAGACCTTGCTTGTCCTTGAAGTAGTAGTAGATGTTGGGCGCGGTGACGCCTGCTTTAGAGGCGATGTCCCTGATCGAAGCGCCTTCGAATCCTTTTTCGGCAAAAAGTTCTGTTGCGGCATCCAGAATCTTTTGTCGAACCTCGCCGCGCTTGCGGCGTGATTTGTCAAAGCCCTGTTTTGCCTCATCGGTCACCTTGAACACGTCAACTGCGTCCACCTCAGCCTCGAACCACTTTGCCGAGGGGCCGGGGGACATCATCCAGTATCGTGAACCGTTCCGGGAGCGGTCAACGTAGCCTTCATCTACCAGATAGCGGCGCAGGGCGACGTGATCCAGACCGCGAGGATCATGCATGCCGGTAAGCCATGCCTTGATTGCTTTGTTAATCTCGGCCTCTGTGTAATCTTTCCCGTTATCGAGGGTCATCACTATGCTCTTCAGAAGGATGTGCCGGTCGCGGCGTTTGCGAGGGTAGGCAGAGATGCGTCCTTGAGCAAAAAGCTCGCAAAGCCGCTTTTCGAACTCCTCTCTTGAGATAAATTTTTGCTGCATCGATCCTCCGAATTTCAATTTCTTAACGAACGTTAGGTGATTATAGTAAAAAATCGGAGCTTGTTAAGCCTTTTTAACGAACGTTAAATAAATTATAGGGAAACCTTTGGATTTGTCAAGGCCTTTTAACACCCGTCGCCATGTCTGGTAGGCGGTAGATGTCGTTGTGAAAAGGACGGTGAAAGCCTGCGCCGCAATCGTTTACAAAAAAAGGAGCCACCCTTGCGGGCGGCTCGAAATGTTATCAGCCGGATCGGTGCCGTTTAGCTAGCAGGGAAGGATTCTTCCTTTTGAGTCCGAGAGGAAAGAGGGCGTTTCTTGATGCTCCCCAGGTACTTGGTTCGCCACAGCGGTTGGGTTAGCTTCTCGAGCTCCTCATCAAACTCCACCAATCTCTTGTAGTATTCAGGGTCCTTCAGGGCTGCTGCTGCGTTTTCATCCTCTGGTTTCAGACTGTCGTCCAGGATATTCTCTCTGAAGTACTTGTAGTGATCGCGGCCAGAGCATGGGGCAAGCCAATTCTTGGGAGTGGTTTCATGGTGAGTATGCTTCGCCTGTTGTTTAAATCCATACTTGGATTGCCACTCGCGTCCCTTGGCAAAGAAATCCGACATCAAGGCATCAACTATTGTTTTACCGTTCGCATAGAGGTCGTAAATATTGTCCTTGTAGTATGGGATGAATACGCATGGCGGGATATTTCCGTTCCAGTCGACGTAGAAGAAACCGCCAGGCCGGCCGTATGCGATGCACCCGTTTGACGCACCTGCGGAGTTCCAGAAGTCGCCTACAAAGCGCTTCTTCTCAAACAGCATCTTCTCGAACTTATGGTATAGAGCCACGCGTTGCCTGGGTGAGATCATGAGATCCATTGTATCCTTTGCCCTGCCAATGGGCATCAGGTGGAACATCCACATGTACGTTGCGCCGAGCTCGTCGAAGTAGTAATCGTAGAATCGGTCTTCAAGAAGGATGTGAACGTTCTTGCTGGTTGCGGTAACCGATATCCCGAATGGCACCCCTGAGCTCCTCAGCCTCTCCATTGAGTCCATTATTCTTGCGTAGATGCCCTTTCCGCGTCTTGCGTCGGTTTCTTTCTCGTAGCCTTCCACCGAGATAGCCGGTGTTATGTTGCCCAGATCAAGCATTCTGGCCACCGTCTCATCGTTGAGTAGTGTGCCGTTGGTGTAGAACAGGAAGAACATGTCTTTGAACCCTTCCAGTATGTCGAAAAGATCCTTGCCATTGGATTTGTAAAGCAGCGGTTCGCCGCCGGAGATCACCATAAAACGGGCACCGATGATATCGTGCATCTCACGAGTCAGCCTTCTGAATACCTCATAGTCCAACGTGGCCGGGGTTTTGCCGCTCGATGCGGCGTAGCAGCCCGTACAGTTAAGGTTGCAGCGCTGGGTGGGGGAGACTACGCAGAATCCGGGTGACTCTATGCCGTACTTTTCGAGGTAAGCCTTCCTGATTTCTTTCCTTTGATCACTCAGTGGGTTCCTGACAAGGGTTTCGGCTACCCTTTTCGCGTACTCGGTAGAGAACCAGCCCTTCTGGATATTCTTTACCGATTGCTCAAGCGCAGCGACAAGGAACTGCAACTTTATCTCCCCCATATAGGGGATGCCGGAGCTGTCGCTTTCGGCAATGACCTTTTTGATCATTTCCTTAAGCGTTTTCAGGCTGATGCGTGAAAGGGTAGGGTTTAGCAGTATGCGCATCACACCTTCGTAGATCATTCTATCCCGCACGTTCATGCTTTCTCCTTTCATGTATTTCCCAACATTCGGGTTGGTCTAAAGGATAGAGATTTGAACAAATCACGAATAACTATTATCCTTCCCCTTGCTGAAGGAGAGGAAATGGTCCCACCAAAATCGCAAGGAGCCATTCTATCTCCTCTTCGGTCAATTTAAAGGCTTCAGCCAGGATTATTTTGAGGTCGCTGGGTACGCGAAACGCGCCTGAGTCCAACCAGTTCCTGACACAGAGCCGCATAGCGTCCACTTCTTCGGCATACAGACGCAGCTTGGCCTTGGCCGATGTAATTAATCTGTCGCGCAAGGAGGCGTTGGGGTCGTCGGTTTTCATTACCTCGCGTATCACAATCTCCGCACTTTCCTTTAAGGCCGCCTGATACAACCCGTCCTTGTCCTTAAAGTGGTAGTAGAGGGTGGGCACTGTTACCTGGGCCGCCGCGGTGATGTCGCGAACCGACGCACCTTCAAAACCCTTCCGGGCAAAGAGATTGATGGCTACCTCAAGGATCTTTGCCTCAACTTCTTCATGCTTGCGCTTTTGAGGTTCTTTCTCCCTTATCTTGCTTGTCTCCGCCATCTTATCGCCTCCGATCTGTTCTGGTTGCGCTGAACTTCTTGACCAATGTTTCCCGGACCCTGTAAGATGTCCGAAGTTGTTTACGCGGATGCCGCTTCTTCGTATTCTTCCAGAAGGGTATCAATAAGTTCATCAACGGAGATGATCTTATCTACCCGATAGGCGTTAGCTCCGGCAAAGGCAAATCCTTCTTCAAGGTTTCCGATTTTGGCATTGGTCAGCGCGTCTGCAATACAGTACGGCGTGTTCTTAAAATCACAGGTTATCAGGCATTTCCAGGGACATTTGAAAGGTTTTCTGCCCCCGTTTGATACGTCTTGAAGGTACTTATTCCGTATGGCTCTTCCAGGCAATCCGACAGGACTGTCAATTATGGTCAGGTCCTCTCTCTTGCATCTCAGGTATGCTTCCTTGAATTTTATGGAAGCGTCGCACTCGTGGGTTGCAACAAACCTGGTTGCCATCTGCACCCCTTGGGCCCCCAACCGGATGAATTTATGGATGTCTGCGCCTGTATATATGCCTCCTGCAGCGATTACTGAGATGGGCTTGTCAAAACGCTGCTCAAAAGACTTTGTTACAGAGACTACCTCGGGCACTATCTTTTCCAGTGCGTAGTCAGGATTGCTGATATGTTCCTTCTTGAATCCAAGATGCCCGCCGGCCAATGGACCTTCAACAACCACAGAGTTAGGTACACGACCGTAGTGTTTTTCCCAATACTGGAATATGAGTTTAGTCGCTCGCGCGGAAGAGACGATAGGAACAACCTCGGTCGCGATCTCTCTCGAGCTGTAAAGCGGTACTGTTTTAGGCTCCTTCAGCGGAAGTCCTGCGCCGACAAAAATCACATCAACCTTTTCTTCCACTGCAATTTCCACAAGATCATCAAAATCTGTAAGGGCTGCCATTATGTTCATGCCAATAACGCCCTTTGTCACCTGTTTTGCTTTTCTGATCTCGTTCCTCAAGGCCCTTTCGGTGGCTTGCTTGAAGTTTGTACGGAAATCAGGCTCAAGCATGGCAATTCCAGCCGCTGCAATAACTCCAATAGCACCCGCTCTTGCAACCGCCGAGGCCAGGCCAAATAAAGAGATGCCGACACCCATTCCGCCCTGGACAATCGGTACCTTGACTTCCAAACTGCCTATTCGCAGTCTTGGTATTCCTTTGAGATTCACGTATTACACTCCTTCTGTGAGGTGTAGTATTTTGCTTCAGACCCTGCGTGTTTACGAAACCGCAAAGCCAGTGTTGGTTCTTGCTCGGATATTCGCATCTAGCGAACGTTAGATAGATTATAGGAAGTTTTTCGGGCTTGTCAAGCCCCCCCTTGTTTGATCAGTGCGCCAAGGGATGGTTATCATGTTGGAAAGAGGGTGAATGGAATACCAGAAAAAGCGGGAATCTCCTTTAGGCTTGAGAAACAAGCAGTAGGGACATGCTGTGCCGTGCCACTACGGATTAACTCATGGGAGGGGTTCAAGACCGACTCAGGTTAAGTAGATACAGACGGAACTGGTCGTCGCCAACGATGTGTCGGGGACTGCCTTTGACGTAGCCCGATTTTGGGCTAAGCTATAACGATGAGACACTTTCGGCTCCTGTTATTCCTCCTGCCCGTTCTGGCCTATCCGGCAACGAGCAAGTACGTGGTTCTTGAGTTCGAAGGGGCAATAGGTCCTGTATCCTAGCGCTACATCTCCAACGGCATAGACCGCGCCCAGGAAAAGCTCGCGCTGAATCTTAAGCTTGCGCTCGATGTCTTCCTCAGGTATGTTCCAGCGAGACGCATCAGAGAACACCTCACGTCAGAGTTTAGCCACCTCATCTTTTTCAGGTTGATGGGGTTGACAAATCTTCACGTAACCATATATTTACTTCGCATATGTGGTTGAGTGTTTTCAATCGTCAGTTTTGCTGAGGAAGTAGATGAATTCTACGATATCGGTAATACTGTGGCTGTTTTTAAGATTGCTCGTCCTCGCTTTTTGTGGAGGATTTGGGCTTTCTATTGTATGGCGAGCAAAGCGGAAAGGGTATTGGGGCGGATGGTTTGTATTACTCTTGGACGTTCTGTTGATTGCAGTTGTAATTGTCTGGGAGTTAATCGATATTCGGATAGACAATTATTTCCACGGAGAGTTCGCAGATCGACTGGCTGTTCTCTTGAGCATTATCCTTGTCGGAATAGTGGTGTTAATTATCATTAGATTCTTACCTGTCCATAAGAAAGGGCTGATCGAAAGGCTTCGCCGTTCACCTGCGAAGGAAAAGGACAAGTTCCCCTATCTTGAAGGATTGCTGAAGCTGGGGGATGAAGGAGTGCGAATAATACTGGAGTTTTGGAAGGATTTAACTTACCAGGCGCGGAAGGATTATCCGGCGCAGCTTGCAGTTTTGGCGCTTACAGAAAGCAAGGCGCTCTCATTGTTACATCAGCTCTACCAGCGGGAGACCGAACCCCGGTTGCGTGCCGCATTGGCGAAGGCGATTTATGAAATCGAGGGGGATAATTTCCTGCCCGAACTGGAGGAACTTTCCAAAGACCCGGTTCCTGAAATCCGTGCCGCGGCCCTCAGTATATTTCTTTCCAGATTAAAAGAAGGCAAGGGGAGCGAGGAAGAAAGATGCAGATATGTGCAGATTCTGAGAAACCGGGGACGTGCAGTTCTTCCAGTGTTTCATGATTTGTTTCAGCGTGAGAAACAAGGTACCAAGCTTCATCGAGCTTTGGCCGACGCGATTCGCGAGATAGATCCCAAAGCATCACTGCCCGGTGTAGAGGGATGGACTCCTTGACGCGGCTCGATTTTGCGCTAAGCTATAAGGGATGAAGCATCTCAAACTTATATTATTCCTTCTGCCGATTCTGGCCTATCCGGCAACGAGCAAGTACGTGGTTCTTGAGTTCGAGGGGGCAATAGGCCCTGTGTCCGATCGCTACATCTCCAACGGCATAGACAAAGCCCAGGAGCTTGATGCCGACTTCATCCTTCTTCTCCTCGACACACCGGGCGGGTTGGACGAGTCCATGCGCGGGATAGTCAAGAAGATTATGGCCTCCGATAT
>JAYELY010000302.1:0-1748 GCA_034717795.1 Caldifarciminota bacterium | reverse complement strand
AGGGTCAAGGACAACTCAGCCAGCGCCAGAGCCAAGCTGGTAATCCTCCACTAAACCTTGACAGAGGGGTGAATCCGCCTTTAATAACAAAAAGGAGGTCGAGATGTTAAGTATAAGCCTTTTGGCTTTAGCCCTGTGCGGCGGGGTTCTTGTAGAACCCTTTCGCATCGCCGAGGCCGAACCAGACCATCATCAGGGGTGCCTGCGCGCTGCAATGGCTTCTGACGGCCACTTTGCCGTAGCATGGGTAGACCACCTGGTGGTTGATTACCCCCCCTTCCGTGAATCGGAGCTTTTCGTTCGTTTCTTTGACCGTGATGGGAACCCCTTAACCGATCCCTACAAGATAACCAAGGCGGCGGACACCAACCAGATAGACAGTCCCCATCTTGACATGGATTCGCAAGGCAACGCCGTCCTGGTCTGGATAGAATATGGTTGGATGGAACCTAATGATGGGTTTCTGCGCTTGCAGCTTTTTGACACGAGCGGCAGTGCTCTGGACTCCTATCAAATAGACCCTCAGGGAGAGATAAGCATCTCTAACAGATCGGTTGCGGTGAGCCTTAACGACCAGGGCGAGTTTGCCATAGCCTGGGCCTGGGATGCAGAGACGATTTGCGCAAGACGTTATTCTTTCGATGGCGGCCCGCAGGGTAACCCTATCAGGGTTCACGATGATCTCCCTGATGGTGTCAGTTCCAACTATCCTGGTGCGGCGCTGAACGATGCAGGCGACCTGGTGGTAACCTGGCATGAGTTTCGCCTTCCTCCGAATGCAACATCTTACCCCAGGTTTCAGGTGTTCGATGCCCAGGATGAACCAATCCTTGGCTGGGAGCCGAGGGGGCATCTGGTGAATGAAGATAGCTCTGGTGGCCACCGGGTTGAGTCTTACTGGCTGGATAACGACCGCTTCGTGATGTTCTGGAAAGATCCAAGTGCTTATCCGATTATTGTAGGTCGGGTGTTCAGCGATAGGGGCCTGACGCGCCATCCCATACGCGGGCTGATATGGAGAGATTCCCTGTGGCTTGCTCATGGCGGTTCAGAAGGCTGGTATTCCACCGCCGTTGCCCCTAACGACAGCTTTGCCTACACTCACATAAGAACCCACTCTGACTATCCTGATACATCTGATCCGTCCAAGAAGCGTTACTGGGATCATGGTGGAGGGATACTGGGATATATACAAGACAACGAACCGATACGCCGCACCACCCTGTTTGAGTACACCCCGCCCTGGGGAGCGGATACCGTGAACTGTTGGGGCCACACTCAGCCTCCTGCGGTTGCCTGCTGCGATGACCGCATCGTGTGGGTGTATTCCCGCTTCAACACCGACACCATCTTCGAGGCCTTTGTAATGATCACCGACTGGGACATGGGGGTTGGGGTAGTGGAGCAACCGATTGTTGAAAAGCCGCCTAACTGGGAAGTGATAACCTCCATCGGTTCTCAAATAGTGCTGCGATATCAAGATAGACCCGATGGCTTTCGAGCTTCAATTTTCGACGCCACAGGCCGCAAGGTGGATGAGATACACGCAACTGGGGCGTCTGGAATGATTACCTGGGGGAGGTGTTACGGGCCTGGGGTTTACTTTATAGTGCTGAGTGGTGGTAAGTCGTCGGCACAGAAAGTCGTCTTGATAAAATAACCCCCTCCCCCGCCTCTGAACGAGGCGGACGGTCGGTCGCGACGACGGAGAAAGGTGTATTCCAGCCAAGGCAGCAAGCGCTTGACAG
>JAYELY010000301.1:0-1754 GCA_034717795.1 Caldifarciminota bacterium | reverse complement strand
AAAGGAAGGTAAAATCAAGGCAACTCCTACGGCAGATAAACGTCCTAAACGTAAAGGGAAAGTGACTATGAGTGTGAAAGTAAAGATCAAATTCCCTAAAAGACGGAGATAATGACATGAGCAGTGATTCAAAAATTGAGTGGACTGAATCCACCTGGAATCCACTTACAGGGTGTAGCAAGGTCAGTCCTGGTTGTCAGAATTGCTATGCCGAGGTTATGGCGAGACGTCTTCAGGCCAATGGAAATCCCAATTACAGAAACGGGTTTAAACTCACAATGCACGAACACTTACTTAAAGTACCCCTGGGTTGGAAGAAACCTCGGATTGTTTTTGTAAACTCGATGAGCGACCTCTTCCACGAAGACGTGTCCGTTGAGTTCATTATGAAAACCCTTGAAGTCATGCGTCAGGCTAACTGGCACCGGTTCCAGATTTTAACCAAGCGTGCAGAACGCCTGGCAGAGCTTGATAGAAAAATCATATGGACTCCCAATATCTGGATGGGAGTGAGTGTCGAGAATCAGGACTACACATTCCGTATAGACTGTCTGCGGAAGACCGGCGCATGCGTCAAATTTGTATCATTTGAGCCGCTGTTGGAACCACTGCCTCGCCTTAACCTTAAGGGAATAGATTGGGTTATAGTGGGAGGAGAGTCGGGCCCGCGCGCTCGGCCTATGTCTGCTGAGTGGGTGAAGGACATTAGAGATCAATGTCTTCGAGCTTCGGTTCCTTTCTTCTTCAAACAATGGGGAGGCTTCAACAAGAAGAAGAACGGACGAAAGCTGGAAGGTCGTACATGGGATGAAATGCCTTCCGTTGTCGACGGGCCCTTGTTTGCAGAGATTTAAATTCGCTCTCTATTTCCCATTTGACATCTCCTGAGCCAATCACCCCGTGCGGACGGCGTATGCAATTGTCCCTGCGGTAGCATCAATCGCTTACGATGACCGTGGGCCTTGTGACGCCGGCGCGAATCTGGGTGCGGCCCGAAAGGCTGGCCAGCTTGCCCGCCGAGGCCTCAAAGAAGCTGCGGTAGCGCGCGTTCATCGCAAAGCGCCCGAACCCCTCGGTAAGTATCAACGTAAACGGTATCTGCTCGTCGCCGGTCAGCGCCACCCCGATCTCGGAGCCGTAGAACCGGACCCAATCGGCGTTGTGAATCGAGGGCGCGATTAGCCCGGCCACGCCGACCTCGGAAGCCTTTCTCAAGAACCCATCGTCAATCGGGCTTGCCACCGCCAATACCCGGTCTTTCAGCGACCCATCAAGCCCGTCGGCACTTGCTCGGAACACCAACTTACCGCTTGCCTCGCCGCCGAAGCCTATGATGCCGTAAAGCGTTGTGCCCTGACCTGTTATCTCGACGCCAAGGTTCTCCTTCACCCTGCTCACCCTGCCCGAAACGAACGAGCGCAGCCGTATCGGCGTGATGTCGTACTGGATCGTTACCGTGCCGTCCTTTGTGTCTATCTTTTTTAATATACCGGTTGAGGTGGCCTTTGCCACCAGGAATCGGCCCTGGGATGTGTTTTGGGCGATTATACGACCGATCTCGATAAAGTCACCCTCCTGGAACTTTATGTGCGCCTTGATGTGTCCGGGCTTTACGTCCAGCTCCCCGGCCACGTCTACAACGTGGGGCATGCCGTCGTAGTCCTGTATCTCACGCAAAATTATCATCTTACTGGCTTGCTCGATACCCGTCACTATGCCCCTGATGGGAGATTGATAGTTGTATGGAATCCGCA
>JAYELY010000300.1:0-8996 GCA_034717795.1 Caldifarciminota bacterium | reverse complement strand
AGATACCCCAGTTGGTAGGGGCACTGAAAAGAAGGCCTGAACTTGACAACAGTGAAGCTGCTTGATATGATTAGGTCAATGAACTACGGTTCGCTGTCTAATTTCAACAGAGAGTGGGACAATCCCTTACAATTGGTTAGAGTTTATACCTTCCGCTGCGTAGTCTTAACTCATATGGGCTGATGCCAAGAAAAGATTTCGCCGCCAACAACCTGGCCACCTTGTTAGAAGTTATCATTGACTTTTGTCTTAATTTTTGTAGAATATTTGTGTGAGGACTCTTTCTGGAATAGGAGTATACCTGCACGACTGCTATAGACGTAGTGGTGATATTATCTGGTCAAATTCCGGCACGTTGAACTTCATAAAAACACTTAATCTTGCCGACAAGTTGAACCTTGCCGTTGCGATCAAGCCTGAATCAGAAGTGGACAAATCACCTGCCGTAATCCTAAAAGATAAAGATTCTGATATCCATCTCTTTCCGCTTCCCGCATGGAAAAACACATCTCAAACCATTAAGGCACTCCCAGGTAATATTAAACTTTTCGCTGAACGAGCCCTCCAGTTAAGCAAGGAAAGCGAGCTTATATGGATTAGAACTCCTTCAGTAGTTGCTCCCTTTTTTTACTACTACGCTCGAAAAAGCAAAAAACCGATCATTCTCCACATAGCAGGAAATATTCTTCGGGCGGCTCGTAAACAGAAATACAGCGGAATATCCTTACTTGCTACCAAGTTAATTGCCTGGGGGATGCATATTGTTTCAAAGTGGATGACTCGCGGGTCTTTAACCTTCGTAACTGGTGAAGAACTTAAGAAATTATTCTCTTCTCCCCTGCATCCTGTGCATTTTCTTGACGATATCCTTTTAGATAAAAAAGATCTGCTGCCTCCCAAAAAGTCTAGAGGACAAGCCACTAAGCTGCTTTTCGTAGGTCAGTTTGCTCCTGGCAAAGGTATTGAAGTACTGTTGGATGCTCTAATGGATTTAACAAAGCAATTCCGTGACCTCAACCTTTTCCTAGCAGGCACAGGTCCGTTACTTGAACCTATGAGGGAACGCATAAGACAAATGGGAATTGAAAACCACGCCAAGCTACTGGGGTTCGTTTCCCCAAAAGGCCGTCTGCAAAAGCTATACCGTAACTGTGATATTTTTATACAACCATCGGACAGTTATGCGGAAGGATTTCCCCGGGTAATCCTTGAAGCTTGGGCTGCAGGGCTCCCGGTAGTTGCCACACGATTGGGGGGCGTTCCTTACCGAGTAAGACATGGTGAAAATGGACTGCTAGCAACCCCGGGTAGCAAAGATGAACTACGGGAATTAATAAAAAATTTGATATCTGATGCGGACTTAAGATACAGGCTATCCTTAAGTGGGTATCAAACAGTAAAATTCTTAACCTTTGAAACCCAGGAAAAAAAAATCAAAAGTCTCATAAAAGAATATTTCCCCAATCTAAATCTTGCATGATCCACAATCGAATGAATTTACATACTGTCTACACTGACTGTCAATACAAAAAGCCCGCTATTGACACATTCTTGGGTTAACGTATTATCCGATTGTGAAAATAAAATCCTTGCCTGAATTTACTCCTGAAAAGGTAGTTCTGAAGGATAGCAGACAAGTAGTCCTTCGTTCGGTGAAGAATAGGGATATACCTCAATGTCTCGCCATTAGAAAATCGGTGTATGGCAAACCTTTCGAAAAAGCAGATTGGTTGTGGAAATACGGCCCCTGTTGTCCATATCCCCACGATGTATTAGTTGCCGAACATAACGGTCAAGTAGTCGCAATTCAAGCACTACTTGCTTTCCCTTTTGAGGTGAGAGAAATTAAACTTCCCGCTCTTTCCTTACTGGATCTTATGGTTCATCCAGAGTGGCAAGGACAAGGAATCTTCAGGTTTATTATCCAGCGCATAGAGCGAGAACTCCTTGGTTTATTCCCATTTATATATACGTTTCCCAATCAACGTTCTTTTTATGGTTTTACTCAAAATTTTGGATGGACTCCCCTTTTACATCCTAACCTTTTGATGCGCCTCGCACTTCCTTACAGGATTGATAAAAACGAACAGGAAGAGTTTCTCGACAAAGACCGGGTAGGCATAATAAAAGAAAAAGAGTATATTAACTGGCGCTACTCCCGTCCGGGCTTTAAATACGTTAAAATATCTAATCAGGCAGTATTGGCATTAATGGAGTATAAGGGTGTCAAAGTAAAAGGAGGGTTCGCCGCTGAGTTCCCCTCTGGTGGCTCGCCCTATCTTTTAAAAAAGATGGAAAGCAAAATTTCCCCTGCCCCACTTACCTTTCTGGTTAATCCATCGTCTTCCTTGTTTGGCTTTTTAAAACGGAAGGGGTTCCTGACATGTATAAATTTTTTCCGGCGTTTCAATCTTATTGTAAAAATGAATCCTGGATACAAGAACCTTTTTGCCGAGCTCTACCATTGGGACCTTTCTTTTGGGGATTTCGACGGATTATGAAGCACGGCCTTTTAACCTTTGACGTGGAAACCTGGTTTTCGGTCACCGATTTTGCTCCCTACCTTGACTCAGAGACTATAGAATCATTACCACTGCGGCTTGAAGAACCTATCAACCTCCTCTTGAATATCCTGGATGAGTACAATTTCACCGCCACCTTCTTTTTTGTAGGCTCGGTTGCAGGCAAGGTGCCTGGGCTGGTTCGTCAGGTGGCGGAACGCGGCCATGAGATCGGATGCCACTCCTCCTCTCATCGGCTGCTTTACGAATTATCCTCCACAGACCTCGAGAGCGAGATTATCGACGCCAAGCATCTTCTGGAGGATATCTCGGATACCGAGGTCGTCGGATTCCGCGCTCCCACTTTCTCCCTTACTCCCCAGGCGATCGATCTTCTTGCCAATGCGGGGTATCGCTATGATTCCAGTTTATGGGTAGGCAGAACTAATCTTCTTTCTCTCATCCGGGAAGCAGGTCTCGAAGAGTTTCCTATCTCGACCCGCCGCTTCATGGGTAAACTGGTTCCACTAGGGGGAGGATATTTGCGGCTGGTGGGTACGGGCTTCTACAACCCTTTGTTCCGTAAGGGGCCTGAACCTCTGGTGCTTTATCTTCACCCTTGGGAGTTCGATCCTGATCATCCCCGGCTGCCCAACATCTCGTTGTGGGTTCGATTCAAACACTACAACGGTTTGGGTCGTAGCAAGAGAATGCTCTACAAACTCCTCGGCAAAGCCAGCTGGAGTAGCTGCCGTTCAAGCCTTTAATACCTAATAATGCCACATTCTTGAGTTCGACCTTTTTGGGATTTGTCCCCTGGGTTGGATCACTTCTGAGCCGTCTCCTGCCACACCGTGTAGTCTTTCCCCCGGATGATATTAAAGATTCCCACCAGCGATCCCAACAGAGAGAGAATAAAGTACCAGATAGAACTCAGCAAAGGAACATTGTGGCCCAATCTGGATGCCAGCCCTCCTACGATACCAGCAAGGTAGAAAAGGCATTGACCAACGAAGATGGCGAGGAAAAGGGGATGTTTTAAAAGGAAAAAATTGCTTATAAAAGCTGTGAGGAATGGAATAGCAATGAGCCAGCGCAGAACCTTGTGGGAGAGGAGCTGCCAGGAGAGCAGGGGATAACGGAAGGGATTGAGGTAGCCGATGTTGCAAATCATGCTCCACAATCCGAAGGTGATCATCCTAATCCTTCGTTTCAGCAGGGAACTCGAGCTGGTGGGGGCGTAGTCCAGGGCACAGATGTGATCTAAAAGCAGTGACTTCTTGCCATGGCCTATGGCCTGGATAGGGGCCAGGAAGTCGGCATCACAGCGAGGATCGGAAAGGTCAAACAGCTCGGGTCGAATTGCGTAGATGGCTCCGGTCAGAGCTACCACTCGCCCCATGAGGTTTTCCGCCTTGCGCATGAGCATCTCAAACCGCCAGTAAAGACGCTGGCTGTGGCTGATACCCGATTCACCCACATTGGCATAATGTATTATTCCGGTGGTGGCCCCTATTTGTTGATCGGCAAAAGGTTTTATCAGCTCCTTGAGATGGTGCGGCTCCAACAAGGTGTCGGCATCGGTAACCACGAACACGTCCGACCGGCACTCAGCCAGGGCTCGAGCCAGCGCCACCCCTTTGCCCGATCGCCTGGGATTCTCGAGGAGCCGCAGGAACCCCTTTCGTTCAGCCTTCTTTAATTCAGCTAAAGTCTCCGGGGTCGCGGCATCCGAGACGACGACAATTTCAAGTTTGTCCGGGGGGTAATCGAGCTCCAGACTGTTCTTGATCTTTAGGTTGATCTTTTCCCCCTCAAAGCAGGTGGCAAAAACGAACATAACAGAGGGTAACTCACCGTAGGCCGATTTTCTTCGTTTCCTGCTAGCCGAAGCGGCAAAAAATAAGAATGCCAAGGGATACCCAATAAAAGAGTAAACAATCAGAAAAATCGCACAGAGGAATAAAATCAGCATCTCTTATTCCCCCCCAGATAAGGCAGTGGATTTCAACTTTTCCTCTTCTGATACGATTGACTTACTCCCTTGCTTGCTTATAATCCAATCTGTGGAAGTAGAGTACCCTGAGTATCTGACGTTTCGATCCTTAAGGAGGGGTGAGGCGTGAAACGCATGCTGGACATTATCGTTTCCTTTATCGGGATATGGCTTCTCGCGCTTATCACCCCCTTCGTGGCGTTGGCAATCAAGCTCGATTCCAAAGGCCCTCTCTTCTATCGAGGGATGCGCGTGGGCAAGGACGGGAGGCTCTTCAAGATCTTCAAGTTCCGTACCATGATAGACGGTGCTGACCGCTGCGGGCCAAAGCTCACGTACAGAAACGACCCGCGTATAACCCACGTAGGGACAATCCTGCGCCGCTTGAAGATAGACGAGCTGCCTCAGCTCATCAACGTGTTTGTGGGACACATGAGCATTGTAGGACCAAGGCCGGAAGACCCGCAGTACGTCTCTCACTACACCAAGGGTCAGCGCGCGATCCTTTCGGTCAAACCCGGAATCACCGGACCGGCACAGATCCACTACGTAGACATTGAAAGTCACATGGACCCCTCGAAGTTTGACGAACAGTACATCGACGAGATCATCCCCGAGAAATTTCGCTTAAATACGCTCTATATCCAGACCCGCTCGCTGACGCTTGATCTCAAGATTCTCTGGCGCACATTCCTTTCACTCTTCCGCTGCGAGATTACCCGGGTCAAGAACAACAGAAACTCCAAAAACAACTCAACATCTTAGGTTCCGACATAAACCACCGTCGGTTTTGCCGGGGCAATTCCTGAAGCATCCTAGAGAACTCCTTTCGCAACCTGATCTCCGATTGCGTCTTGCGGAAAAAAATCTCCCGGAGAGACAGACATCTTCTTAGGTGGTTGCCTCAATCGATCCTGACCCGGAAGACTCGATCCGGTAGCTGGTTTCGATATCTACAGTTTGCCTGAGCATGACCGAAATCGAACAGTAGCGCTCCTGTGACAGTTCTATAGCGCGTTCCAGCTTGCGAGGTTCAACGTCGCCCTTGACGATATAGATCATCTTGATTCTGGTGTAGACCTTGGGATGCTCAGGCGCGTATTCTGCCTCAAGCTCTACGCGAAAATCCTGGACAGGCTGCTGCATCTTGGCAAGAATGGAGAGTACGTCCATCGCTGTACACCCGCCCAAAGACATAAGCAAGAGCTCCATAGGGAAAGAAGCGCCTTCGTTGCCGCCCACGCTTGCCTTTGTATCCATCATCGTCCAGTGACCCGAATCCGACTTCCCGACAAGGCTCAACCCCTCAACCCGCCGAACCACCGCCCGGGTTCTGCGAACTTCGGCCATCAGGTCCCTTCCTGCCATGAGGCAAGATACTCCTTCTGCCTGGGGGTAAGTTTATCTATCTTCACTCCCATCGAGCGAAGCTTGAGGACTGCAATCTCCTGATCCAGCCTGGCGGGCAGGTTGTAGACCTTGCGTTCGAGTTCTGCCCCATGCTTGAGGATGTACTCTGCGGCAAGCGACTGGTTGGCAAAGCTCATGTCCATCACCATGGCCGGGTGTCCCTCTGCAGCGGAGAGGTTGATGAGACGACCTTCTGACAGGAAGTAAACCTTGCGGCCGTTTGCAAGGGTGTGCTCCACGACTTCCTTGCGGATCTCGCGTTTCTTTGTGGTGAGCTTGGCCAGGTCCTTTTTCGAGATCTCAACGTCGAAGTGTCCGGAGTTGCAGACCACAGCACCGTCCTTCATGTGCTCGAAAATCTCAGCGTGGATCACGTCTATGTCGCCGGTAAGGGTCACGAACAGATCACCCAAAGGGGCGGCCTTAATCATTGGCATGACCCGGAAGCCGTCCATCTCCGCCTCAAGCGCCTTGATTGGGTTGACCTCGGTGATGATCACCTTGGCGCCCAGGCCCTTGGCGCGCATTGCAACACCCTTGCCGCACCAGCCGTAGCCCGCGATGACAACGGTGGAGCCGGCGATAAGGAAGTTGGTTGCGCGGATGATGCCGTCCATGGTGGACTGGCCCGTGCCGTAGCGGTTGTCGAACAGGTACTTTGTCTCGGAGTCGTTCACTGCGATTACGGGATAGGCCAGTGCGCCGTCTTTGGCCATGGCGCGCAGGCGGATGACGCCGGTGGTTGTCTCCTCGGTGCCGCCTTTGACTCCAGCAAGGAGCTTGCGGCGTTTGGAGTGAATGGTAGAAACAAGGTCGGCTCCGTCGTCCATGGTGATCGCAGGTTTGATGTCCAGCGCGGCGTTGATGTGTTTGTAATAATCGGCGTTGTTGACCCCGCGGATGGCGAACACCTCTATGCCGTGATCGGAGACTAAGGAGGCGGCCACGTCGTCCTGGGTTGAGAGTGGGTTTGAGGCGCAGAGCCGCAGCTTTGCGCCGCCCGCCTTCAGGGTAAGCGCAAGGTTTGCCGTCTCGGTCGTTACGTGCAGACAGGCGGCAAGCCGCGTCCCCTTCAAGGGCTTCTCCTTTGCAAAGCGCTCGCGGATAAACTTGAGAACGGGCATGAACCGGCCCGCCCACTCGATCCTGAGCTTCCCCTGCGGGGCGAGCTTGAGGTCTTTTACGTCGTGAGCCATTAATTTCCTTTCATTGAAGGTTACAATCTTTTAAATCAACCACAGAGGCACCGAGGCTCATTGCAAATTGCACCGAAGAAGAACCCTGCTGGAGTTCTCATCTGCGTTCCGAAGGAGAACTGCTGAAAGGAGTTCTCCAGAAGTGAAACGACCGTAGGGAGTTTCAATCTGTGTCATCTGTACCCTATGGCTGCACAGCACCCAAGGGGCAGACCCTGGTTTATTAACCATCTTCGGATACTCACCTATTCCACTGCGCGGTTTCGAAGCGCGTCAACCGCGTCAAGCTTCTCCCAGGTGAAGCTATCCTCTTCTCTGCCGAAGTGTCCGTAAGCGGCGGTTAGCTTGTAGATCGGCCTAAGCAGATCGAGCCGCTCGATGATTGCGCCCGGGCGAAAGTCAAACTCCGCGTTGATTATATCAAGGAGCTTATCATCATCAATCTTCCCAGTCCCGAAGGTATCGATGGATACGGACGCCGGGTCAGGCTCGCCGATAACGTAGGCAAGGTTGACCTGCAATCTCGATGCCAGACCTGCCGCCACTATATTCTTTGCGATGTATCTGGCGAAATAGGTAGCGGAACGGTCCACCTTTGTGGGATCCTTTCCTGAAAATGCTCCACCGCCGTGAGGCGCGGCACCGCCGTAGGTATCAACGATTATCTTGCGGCCGGTCATGCCGGTATCCGACTGTGGCCCGCCGATCACGAATTTGCCCGTAGGATTAACGAAGAAGCGAGTCGCAGAATCGAGCATATCGGCGGGAAGAACCGCCCTGGCAACCTTCTCGATGATCTCATTACGCGCGTCCTCTGTGATTTGATCACCGGTTGAATCGAGTATCTCCTCGGTGTGCTGCGAGCTTATGACCACGTTCGCGATGCGCACCGGTTTTCCGTCAACGTACTCGACCGTTACCTGCGACTTGCCGTCCGGGCCGAGATAGCCAAGTATCCCCTGTTTGCGAACCTCGGCAAGACGCCGGCAGAGCTTGTGGGCAAGCATGATGGGCAGGGGCATCCGCTCCGGGGTCTCGGAGCACGCGTAGCCCACCATCAGACCCTGATCGCCCGCACCGCCCCGGTCAACACCCTGCGCGATGTCCGGGGATTGACGCCCGATCGCATTGAGAACGGCGCAGGTGGCAGCGTCGAACCCGTAGCGGTGGTTGGTGTAGCCTATGTCGGCAAGGAGCTCGCGCACCAGTACGGGCAAATCAACGTAACACGTGGTTGTAATCTCTCCGCCCACTATCACAAGACCGACGGTGATGAACGTCTCGCAGGCAACACGGCCTTGCCGGTCCTGACGCATCACCTCGTCTAAAACAGCGTCTGAAATCTGGTCGCACACCTTGTCCGGATGCCCCTCGGTCACCGATTCGGAGGTCAAAAGAACTCTCTCCAACTGCTTTCTCCTTTCATGTGAAGATTCAAAAACATGAATCTGAAGTATATCTCTGGAAGCTTATAAGTCAACTGCGGCAAGGGGAAGGGTTCTCGAAATGCCGAATACCTGTCTGGCAGAATGGATGTTACATACCGTGACTTTCCTTGAGTTCGTTTTGACGGGAATCAGTTGCCCTTCCTGAAGTGCTCATCCACACAGTGGTCTTTGGTTTCTTTTTTGTCGCCGGATCGAGGAGCAGGCGGTGTTTGAGAAGGCTCAGGTGGAGGAGCGGAAGCGGCCTCTGTAGAAGGATGCGAAGTCTGAGGCTCGGCAGCAGAAGCGGCAAACCCCACTGTTCCGGACGATGCGCTGGGACCTGCCGATCCCGCGTCCTCCGTCCGTGGCCACTCGAACTGCCGGGCGTAGGGGCTCGAAAGGTTCAGGCCGCGCAAACGTTCTACCCTGAGCTGGATTGGCGGGTGGGAGGAGAAAAGGTTGACCT
>JAYELY010000299.1:0-1777 GCA_034717795.1 Caldifarciminota bacterium | reverse complement strand
ACGAAGGATCTGGAAGAACGAAACATCTTGGGGCATTACGATCCGGGCGCGACGCTTAGCCTTGGAGAACGTGACCTTCTCGCCGGTTTCCAACTGACGTCTTTCCTGACCGTCGGTTGTGAGGATCACCGGAGGATTTTTAAAGCCTACCTCTACCGTAACCGTGTAGTTGGGCGGGACCAGCATGGGTCTTGCCGATAGGGCGTGCGGACAGATAGGGGTAAGGATAATCGCCTCAAGCCTTGGATCAAGTATAGGGCCGCCCGCGGCAAGCGAGTAGGCGGTGGAACCGGTAGGCGTGGAGACGATCAAACCGTCGCCGGTGAAGCGCGTTAAAAACTCGCCGTTTAAGTAGGTGGAAAGCTCGATCACGCGCGCCTCCGAACCCATGTTGAAGGTGGTGTCGTTGAGCGCGAAGAACTCCTCATCCTTGCATTTTACACAAAGCAGCATCCGTTCTTCTATCCGTACTCGCTTGTGGGAGAGGTCGTCCAGCGCCTGTTTGAGTTCTGAGGACTGAAACGCGGTGAGGAATCCCAGTCCGCCGAGGTTGATCCCCATGATGGGCAGTTCCAACTTTTCGGCCTCGCGCACCGCGTGAAGCATGGTGCCGTCGCCGCCAAGGGCTAAAAGAAAATCCACCGACTCATCAAGAGGGGAGGAGATCAGAAGTTCGTGCCCGTTATCCTTGGCCCACCCCTCGATACGCTCAAGGATCTCAGTAGCGTTGGGTTTGTTCTTGTTGTATACTACCGCTATCTTCATTATCTCCTCACGAACAGGAAACGCAGATTCCCGTAACTGTCAACCCCTGTCTTGAACTGCAGGGGTGAGGTTTCGGCGTAGCGCTCAAGTGGTTTGTAAAGCAGTGGGTCTATCTCAAGGGCTAGAAGTCCTTTAGGGGAAAGGAACCGCTCGGCCCCGTCAAGAATCCTTTCGGTCACACGGAAGCCGTCAGGACCGCCGTCAAGGGATATGAGAGGGTCGAAGTTGCGAACCTCTGGTGCAAGCTCCGCAAGAAGACCGGTCGGTATGTAAGGAGGATTGGAGATCAAAAGATCCAGCTTTCCCTCAAGCTTTGAGGCCCCCTCAAACCCAAAGAGATTGCCTATGACGAATCGAATACGCTCTCTAATCTTCATTCTTTCTGCGTTGCGCTCAGCCAATCTCAGGGCAACAGGGGCCAGGTCGGTTGCGATCAGGCTGGCTTCGTGGAACCTTCGCGCCAGTGCTATGGCGATTGCGCCGGTGCCCGTGCAAAGTTCGAGGATGACCTTGGGGGTCTCGTTTAGCTCAGCGACGGTTCGCTCCACCAGCTGGGCCGTCTCCGGTCTCGGTATGAAAACCCCTGGTCTGACTTCCAACTCGAAATCGAGGAAGGGGGCGGTCCCAACCAGAATCTCGAGAGGCGTACCTTCCTCCCGCCTCTTCATCAGGTCAATCAATTGCTCCTTCTGCTCAGTGGTAAGGGATGCTCGATCAACGACCAGGTCGGGTAACGATTTGGCGGTGACGTATTCAAGCAAAAGGAGCCTCTCCTGCCAGTCGATTTTCAGAGAAGCCGAGCGGGCTTCTTCAAACGCTGTCTTCTGCATAATGCCGCGCCTCCTCTTCAAGTAACAGATTGTGAAACTCGTACAGGTCGCCTGCAAGTATCTCGCCGAGCCTGTAAAGACTTACCTTGATGCGGTGATCGGTTACCCGGTTCTGCGGGAAGTTGTATGTTCTGATCTTCTCGCTTCTCTCCCCAGTGCCTATCTGCACCCTGCGTTCGGCT
>JAYELY010000298.1:0-1786 GCA_034717795.1 Caldifarciminota bacterium | reverse complement strand
TTGACACGGCTGCTTTTTATACCCCCACAAATCCGCCGGAAGCCAAAAAAGTTAGAGTGATTTTTCAAGAATACCATGAAGAGTACGCTCATTCACCTCTGGATGGCTGAAGCCTGGGGGTCCTCCAAGGCCTTAACCTGTTTATCTTTGCTGAGGATTGCAAGTGGAAGATGCAGAGATATGTAGGTATGGTTGTGCGGGTGGCGGAAAAGATCTTTGGGGAAGAAATCCATCTCCAGCCCTTCCTTTATGGTGAGCATCATCCCTGAACGCAGGCGAAGCTCGAGATTAAACAGCAAGCGAGACTGTGAATGCCTGCCGCTCCACGGTTCAGGGATCAAGGTATCGTTGTTGTAGCGGTATCGCCATGAGCGCTGGTAACCGGCCTCTATCAAAAGCACGGGCAAAGGGTGCCAGCTTGCCAGGGTGGAAATAACGTCGTAGTCCCGGTAGTAGGTTACGGAGTCCATATCCCTGCGGGTATCCCAGATACGATGCTCAACACGGAGTTCCAGGCGGTCGGTAGGAGAAATGGCAATGAAAGGTTCGACCCATAACTCCCGCAGCGTGTCGGCGGTGAGCCTGTTCGTATCCCTGCCCGGCCAAAGGGTCCGGGAACGACTGCCGCTCCACCCGAAACGAGCGCCCAGCCACAGGTTCTGCACTGGTCTTAGCTCCAACCTGCCCCAGGCCAGGCTCATGTCATGGTCGCGATCCCACACGTACTGGATGCTGTCCGGCCAGTCAAGATACTGGTTCGAACGTGTCCCCAGCTCGCCGTGGAGACGCAGTCGCGCCCAGCTAAGCTCACCACGCGCATCAAGCTCAAACTTGAACGGAATTCGCCTGAACGGGTCGTTATCAGGACCCTCCGGCGAATACATAAGACTGAAGTTATGATCGAACGCCTGGGCAATGGCATAAAGGGCTACCCAGTCCGTGCTCCCCCTGCGCCACGCCAGCCCAAGACCGGCCTCGTCGTCCTTCTTGTAGAACGCCGGAACTATAACCAGATGCGCATAAAGATCGCGCCCAATGCGCATCGTAGGCTCAAACCGGTGCCGGGTGATTGCAACCTCGTAGTCGCGAACCATGCGGAACTGGTAACGCATGTTGAAGGTGCGGTTGAAGCGGGCTTCGGTCTTGGCCTCATAGATCTGGTACCAGTGCTTCATGTCGTGGCAGCCCTGCGAGGTGCGGAATCCCGAAGGCGAGGTCTCGTACACCATCTCCCAGTAACGCGAGAACTGGGCTATGTTCACGTCCATCCCTATGTAGATGTTGGTATCCTGAGCCTGGCCGAAAGCCAGCAGCCCCAGAAGAACTATCATCATAGCGAAACTTTAGTCATGGGTCTTAAAATGTCAAGTGCATACCCCGCCCCCCGCGCTTGGCTTAGGGCGTCAAATGGGGGGAAATGGAATCAACGGGATTCGTCTCCTTCCATTTCAATCCCAGACTTAGCCTCCTCTAGCAGCTTTTGGTCCACTAACGCTTCATGAACTTTTTTCCCAAAATCCTTCGAATACTTGTAAGCCCATTTTCGTATTTCGTCTTCTTTATGCCGCGCATCTAGCAAGGGCACATTCTCCACTTTTCTCCTCGCTATCACATTAAAACTTCTTTCAGCTACTAAATCTGCAATAAACACCTGACCTACAAGACTCTTTTTATATTGTCCCTTGTCACCCAGGTAATGTTTCACTGTTGGGAAATTCATATAGATAATGATTTCTTTTGTCTCTTCGCTGTACGAACTTCTTTGAATCGGGTTCTCTTCGCAGCT
>JAYELY010000297.1:0-1788 GCA_034717795.1 Caldifarciminota bacterium | reverse complement strand
CGGTCACCCCCTGCTTCGCGATCTTTTCGGTAATCACATCCGGCTCGTCGTCCAGGTAGATGCAGTTATCCAGGCTTTTTGACATCCGGTTCTTCCCGTCAAGCCCTATCACACGCGCCCCTTCGCCTGTACTTATTATCTCGGCGGGTTCAGGAAAGAAATCACCGAAGCGCGTGTTGAACGCACGTGCAATCTCGCGGGTCAATTCAAGGTGCGCGCGCTGATCCTCTCCTACAGGCACGGCGACCGACTTGTAGATAAGGATGTCTGCGGCCATGAGCACCGGGTAGTTGAAAAGCCCCATGTTGACGTTATCCGGCTGATGCCTTGCCTTCTCCTTGAAGGTGGGCACGCGCTGAATCCAGGGCAGAGGCGTAACCGTTGCAAGTATCCATGCAAGCTCTGCGTGTTCGGCGACGTCTGACTGAAGCATCAGGGTGGCAATTTCCGGATCAAGCCCGCACGCCAGATAGTTCACCGCCGCGTTCGTAATCCGCTGCGACATCTCCGCTTTTTCATACAGCTGAGTCATGGCGTGCAGGTCAACGATGCCGAAGATCGCATCGTAGGTGTGCTGCAGCGGCACGAACTGGCTTATCGCGCCCAGGTAGTTGCCTATGTGCAGCCTGCCCGAGGGCTGGATGCCTGAAAATATCCTTCCCCCCGTAACACCCTCTTTGGAGTCACCGGCAGTTGGCGTGCCAACGGTCATTTGGCTTCCTTGATCCTGGGTAGGGCGTGGCGTTCCAGAACTTCGAGCGCCTTGAGTGTATCTTGCTCGTTTGCGTGACCCATGTGTCCGACGCGGATAAGACGGCCTTTAAGCTCTGCCTGACCGTTTGCAAACAGGATTCCTTCGGCCTCTTTAATCTCTCTGATGATCGGCGTGCTGTCCACACCATCGGGCATCTTGATGACGGAGAGCGCGTTGGATGGATTGCGGGGAAGGAATGAAAACCCCATCGTTCCTGCCTTCTCGCGGAAGAAGCTTGCCCAGCGCTCATGATCTGCCCAGACGTTCTCGATGCCGCGTTCCTTGAATTTCTTTAAGCTAAGCGCGAGTGACATCATCGCAGTGATCGCCGGTGTCCAGGGGGTAAAGCCCTGTTTGCGGAACTTCTCCGCGATCTTCATCGAGAAGTAGTAGTTGGGCATGGTTGAGGTCTGCACAAACTCCCAGGCCCTCTCGTTGAGCGCTACCAGTGAAAGCCCTGGGGGTGCGCCGATCGCCTTCTGGGAACCGCCTATCGCCGCGTCCACGTTCCATGCATCCATGCGAAGTTCGTCCGCGATAAGCCCGGCTATCGAATCCAGCACGAACACCCGCTCATAGCGCCTTACGATCTCGCCCATAGCCTTTACGTCGTTTTTTGCCCCTGTGGAAGTCTCCGTAAATGTAGAAAGCACCGCTTTGATATTTGGGTTGGTGCGGAGGGCGTCATCCACCATTGCAGGATCAACCGTCTGGCCGAACTCGAACGGCATGTAGTTTACCTTGAGGCGGTAGACGTCGGCCAGTTCCTTCCAGCGCTGACCGAACTTGCCGATCGAGGTCACGAGAACCTCGTCGCCTTCCGAAAAGAGATTTACGAGCGCGGCCTGCATCCCGCCGGTGCCTGAAGAGGTAAAGAAGAAGATGCGGGAATCGGTGAACAGGATATCCTTTAAATCGACGGCTACCCGCTCGACCACCTCGGCGAAAGTGCGGTCGCGGTGATAGGGGAAACGTTTTCCGTTTTCAGCGAGAACCTCCTCGGCAACCTCGACCGGACCCGGGGTAAACAACCG
>JAYELY010000296.1:0-1801 GCA_034717795.1 Caldifarciminota bacterium | reverse complement strand
GCGGTGCCTTCATCTTTGAGGACAGAACCGATCTCACCGATCGCAAACCGATTCTTCAGCGAATCAAGCCCGGAAAGGTCGCCTGCCTTATCGGAAAGGCACAATACCCAGTCAATCCTTCGAATACCCCTTGAGGCAAGATAATCAGACACCGTCGGCTCGGCCCTTGATCCTGGATTGAGAAGGATTGTGCGGCCGTTTGAGCGAAGCAACGCCACGTTGCCGTGGTATGTGTCCAGAAGCGTCAATCGCGGTTTTCTTGACCTCATCGCCCAGGGCCAGATCGCAAGGTTTGCGCCGATTAGAAGTATCCCAAGCGCGTAGACGAACCGCTTTGGCCGTGTTCGTTCCGTATGCAGGATAAGGACGGCAACAAAGATCCCGATTACCAATCCGATCGGCCAAGCGCCCGAAGGAATCAGGCTTCCAGGAAGAAGTTGAAGCAGTTTCTCAACTAACCACGCCAGCCCGAAGACCGCAAATCCAAGTATCTGTCCCAGTGGAAGCCAGATTAAACTTACTCCTAAAGCCACAAGTCCCAGTGGAAGGATCAGGGAGACTAACGGGATTACCGGCAAGTTGGCAAGGAGGGGACCGAACGTTATGCGGTGGAAGTTCGCGGCAAGAAACGGCATGGTAAAGAGTGTGGCTGAGATAGAAAGCGCAAGCGGAAGGATTATCCATTTTACCAGCCAGGAGGGGATTTTGCCCTTGATCCTTTTGCGTGTAAGCATCTCTCTGGTCCCGGCCGCGGCAAGGATGATCCCGAACGCGGCGGCAAAGGAAAGCTGGAAGCCGATGGATAGGATATCTACCGGTCGAACCAGAAGCAACACCAGCGCGGCGACAGCTAAGCTATTGAGAGACAAGACCTTGCGCTGGAAGACAAATCCGGCGGCCACTGCCAGGCTCATAACAGACGCACGTATGATGGATGCTCTTGGCCCTACGAGCGCGATGTAGAAGCAAAGCATCAGAGCGAGCAGGGGAAGCATCAGCCAGCGCGGGGTGCGGAATAATCTCAACAGCAAAAAAAGGAAGCCTACCAGCACCCCTACGTGCAGACCGGAGACCGCCAGAAGGTGCAGGGTGCCGGTGCGCTTCATGTCAAGGTAGAGGTCTTTTCCAACCTCGCTGCGCTCGCCCAAAAGGATGGCCGTGTAGAGCGCGGCCTTATCCCTGAACAGCTCCTTGCTGCGTCGGATCAAACTTTTCCTTGTTTTATTCAACCATGCCCTTATGCCTTGAGGCGGCGATGTCACCTGCACGTGATCCGTGGATATACGGCCTATTACGCCCTCACGTTCGAGCCTTTGGTTGCGATCCGCTACGCCTGGATTACGCGGGAATGCAAGGGGAAGCAAGCGTCCCTGAATCTTGAACGATGTTCCAGGTTCCTGATCTTGAATAAGATATACAAGTACCTTGCGTCCCTTGAGGCCCTGGGGTTCCTCTATATTCAGGATGGAGTAGGAGCCTGTTTTGCCGGCCAGTTGCCCTTCGATCTTCAGGGGCATATCATAGAGCTCGTCAGGCACAGAGGATGGTAAGGAGACGCGTCCATAGGAGACCGCAAGGACGAGCAGGGTAAGGTAGAGGAATCTTTCGGAGAAGAAGATCGCCGGTATAACACTAAGGCCTGCAATAATCAGACCGATCCACCACACCCGTAACACCCGTAACACCCCTAACCCAACTTCCTGGGGCAGGCTCAAACCCAACACGAGACCTGCACTTATCACCACCGCGCATCGCAGGGCCAGAAATCGCTTGCCGGTAAGGAGTTCCACAATGAAGGATA
>JAYELY010000295.1:0-9223 GCA_034717795.1 Caldifarciminota bacterium | reverse complement strand
TTGTGTCTCGAATCCCGTCACCGTAATCCCATTCACATTGGAGGGATGAAGAAGCTTGTGATGTAGATTGATTATAGAACTTTATGGTTAAAGGGCTTTCTCCTCCAGTAGGTTCAGCATAGAAATCAGCTATAGGGATATTGGGATTGGGGTCAACATGGATGTAGTTTTCTTTAATCATAGTACCTGGTTGATCATATCGGTCGCACCTGATTAATGTTACGGTAAAGTCTCCTGGTGTATCGTAAGTATAACGACAATCGCTCCAGGTACAGAGGCTGTCTCCATTGCCGAAATACCATTGACTCCATCCGAAAGGTGAAGAACCACTAATTATCCAATCAGTAAAAGTTACCTGTAAAGGTGCTTCACCTTCTGTAGGCGAACCCACGAAGTCAATTTTAGGCGGTTCAGGAAGTTCCACCTGGATGTAGTTTGTCTTGGTCAGGGTATCCACACCAGCGAGATTCGAGACGATCAGGGTTATATCATAGTTACCTGGTTCTTCGTAGCAATGTCGTAGTTGCGGTCCCCCATGCATTTGTCCATAGCCATAATCCCAGAGCCATGCAGTAGGATTATTGAGCGATTGATCATAGAAATCGACACACAAACGAGCTTCACCAGAGGTTGGCTCGGCGTAGAAATCAGCGACCGGCGGAACTTGGGAGCCGGTGCCGCAGAAGATTGTGTCTGAAACCGCAAGCAAGGCCGAATCTTCATCGTAGATTGAGAGCCAGTACCAGCCATCGGTAACGGATAGGGTAGAAGTATAGATATCGCTTGAGTCCACGTACCAGTATTCGGTTTGTGCGAGCGAGTCTATGCCATACGCTCGATGCTCCCAATCCAGACGAGCGATGCCTGCTCCCTGGATGTCTACGTATGCGGTGATTTCATCAACGTCCCCGCCAGGCGGCAGGATGTCAATAGCCTTGACTTTCAGAGGCCCGGTTTGCGAGCATCCGACGATAAGCGCTAAAAGCGCTACGAACTTAAGGTGTTTCATAGTTCCTCCTTGTAAAGCGACCTGAATGTCTCACATGTATATTAATTCCGAGTAAGGGGATTGTCAAGCCTCCATATGGCTGCTTCGAAGTTCCCGGACTTTCGCGACAGCAATCACGCGACACGGTTCTTGACACCGCGCCCCTTTTCCTTAAAATGGAGTATAAAAAAATAAGGAGACGTCATGCTCAAGCGTAGTTTGGTTGCGATTCTTTTAGTGGTAGGGATTGCTGCGGGGTTCCCTGCGATAGGGGGAAGCCGGGGATTTTACAGGGTGATCGACACAAAAACAGACGGCTATGGGATGCTTTCCCTTTCTTTACACAGCACCATACAGAATCAGGAGGTTGACGATACTTCCTGGTACCAGTTGGTTGTGCACGGCGGGGTGACCTACGCTCCCCTGAACTGGATGGGGTTCTGGGCATCGCCCACCTACGCGGGTTGGTCCGAGGACTTCAGTTTTAGCAACACCAAGGTAGGCTTCTACGACACCCGGTTCGGACTGAAGGCAAGCGTACTGGCCGTTCCTGTGTTCAAGTTCGGCATCATGGGTCTGGGTTCTGTGTCCACTTTGGACGAGGGGTTCGGGCTTCGCGCTGATGACCCGGGCTTCGGCTACGGCGGCGGCCTGCTTTTGGGTTTTGATTTCGCAGACGTCTCGGTTGCCGCTCCTTTCAACCTGGTTTTCAACGGCGGATACCTTACCAGCACCGGCACCGACGTCGAAGACTCACTGCTGCTGGGTTTGGGGCTGGAGCTGCCTGCCAAGACCTACGCGGTCACGCTCGAAGCAACAACGGTTCAGGGGATGGACGCACTTTTTGACTTCAACCAGAGCGCGCTTCGCATCACTCCGGGGATCAAGTTCACCTTCCCGTTCGGTGTCGGTCTTGATCTGGGGCTTGATATCAGCTTCGGCGACGCCCCTACATTCCAGGGCATCTTAGGGATAAACTTCGTATCTCCCTTTCTTCGTCCTGCACCGCTGCCAGTGGGCGTGATCGCAGGTGCGGTACGCGACGCCGTCACAGAGGAGCCGATTGCCGCACGGGTATCCTTCGCCGATACCACCATCAATATCCCTGAGGTTAATACCGATCCGGCTACAGGTGTATTCCAATTCGATAAGGTCCCAGCAGGAGTGATTACCATCGTTGCCCGGGCAGAAGGCTACCGGGAGACGAGTATCCCGATGGTGGTCAAGGAGGACGAAACCACCACCCAGGATATAATGCTTATGCCAAAGCAGACCTACGGTTCCATTACCGGGGTGGTCAAGGATGCGAAGACAGGCCGACCGCTTGCTGGAACCCAGGTTGCGCTCAAAGGGATTGAGCGTCCACCTGTCAAGACAGACGCCAACGGTTTCTACCGTCTTGACTCGGTGCCCACCGGCGTGGCCTCAGTTGAGGTTACAGCGCCTGAGTTCGTGCCTGCAATCAACACGGTTCAGATTGACGTCAACCGCACATCTAATCTGGATGTTATGCTCAAGACCACCAAGGTCGTAGGGCAGTTCATAGGCCAGATCAAGGACCGCAAGACCGAGGAACTCTTAGCCGGCGTGGTGCGCTTTCCTGATACCGACATCCCACCTGTTAAGGCGGATGCCACTACGGGCGTTTTCAAGGCTGAGATCCCTGCCGGAACTTACGCTATCGTCGTTTCAGCTGAAGGGTACATCGAACAGCCCTCGCCTCTGGTTATTAGTGAGGATCAGGTTACGGAAAAGGAGTTCAAGCTGGTCAAGAAGGGGATGACATTTACCCTTCGCGGCATCTACTTCGACTTCAACAAATCCACGATCAAGCCTGAAAGTTACCCTGTACTGGACGAGGCGGCCAAGATACTCAAGGAGAATCCTTCCATACGCGTTGAGATCCAGGGTCATACCGACAGCGTCGGCTCCGGTGAGTATAACCAGAAGCTTTCAGAGGCTCGCGCGGCCTCGGTGGTCAACTACTTCGTGATGACCCATCAGATAGATCCGCGCCGGCTGATTCCACGAGGATACGGTGAAACGATGCCTATCGCATCCAATACCAGCGAGTCGGGACGCGAACTCAACCGTCGTGTTGAGTTCGTTATCATTGGCGAGATGTAGGCATGGCTCGAACGAAGCAAAAAGGGGTCAAGCAAAGGCAACCCGACTCTACAACGATTATCGTATGGGTGCTTTTTGGACTCCTGATCGTATCCGGGTTCATAAACGTCTTTACCATTCTTTCAATTCAAGGCCTTAAGCGAACCGTAAACGAGATGCGCGATCCGGTGAACAACTACTTTTCGAAAAGGCTTGACGTAATGGAAGCCGAGCTTGATGAGTTTGTGAAGATCACTTCTGAAGACGGCAAGTCACCTTACGCGGGCGATGTCAAGAGGATGCGCAAGGATATAGAGAAGACGCATGAGTTGTGGGCTAAGACGAGCCGCGTTAGTGGGGTACGCTGGGTAAACCTCTACTGGAAGGCGCAGCGCGCCCAGGACAAGACCGAGAAAGCCTGGGAGAAGCTAAAGGCCAAGCACTCGCCATAGTTTTTCTCCGAGGAGGCATTTTTTACCCCAAG
This sequence comes from Caldifarciminota bacterium, assembly GCA_034717795.1. GTDB lineage: Bacteria > Hydrothermota > Tepidihabitantia > B3-TA06 > B3-TA06 > B3-TA06. The sequence goes on along the minus strand of JAYELY010000295.1, from coordinate 5,645 downwards.
CGGATACTTGTGTATCCGCTTGGGGACCCCTGTAAAACAGGGCGGCCCGGAGTTCCGGACCGCCTTTCTATCCTCTACTCGGTCATCCTTCCGTGTAAATCCCTCCTCGGGGTCCCCGAGGCGTAACGAAGTGACGCCTTGGGGTGTTTTATTGTTCCCGCAGAAGCTGGTCAATTATGAGCTTCATATCGGAGTTGTCCTCGCGTCCGCCGATGCGTGTAAATCTCACCCGTCCCTGAGGATCAACTATTGCATGCCAGGGGAGAGGAGAGGAACCAAGGCCTATGGATTGGAAGATCCCTGGACCATCCGGGATGAGGTTGGTATATTCGAACGGATGGTCTTTGAAGTAGGCCTTCTGTGCCTCGGCTTTGTCAAATGAGAAGGCAAGGAAGTGGACACCGGTTCCCTCATAGGCTTCCACCAGCTCGTTGAGCCAGGGTATCTCCTTCTTGCACGGTCCGCAGCCAAGCCCCCAGTAGTTTACGACCACGATCTTGCCCCGGTAGTCAAAGAATTTACCCTGATTACCCTCAAGATCGGCAAAACCGAAGTCCTTGCTCGTCCTTAGTTCTTCATCCTCTGCGGGCTTCAACTTCTCGGTAAGGTACTCCTCGAAGCCTTGCTTGCCGTAAAGCAGTAGATGTATCCCTTTAAGGGCCGGCTCAGCGTCGGTATATCCTGCCTTTAGGGCCTTTACGTACGAACCCTCGGCCCGCTTGTAACGTTCAAGTCTTTGCCATACCTTGGCTCTTTCGAAGAAGGCTGCACCCTCGTTGTCGTCCTTGAGAAGGATAACGAAGCTGAAGTCTGAAAGCGCCTCGTCAAACCGTCCCTGAGCGGCATGCAATCTGCCCTGCTCGAGCATCAGAGAGGAAAGTATCCGATCACTGGATTTAGTGTGAAAGTATTCGCCTTCCTTCTGGGGGGCGTTGCTTAAGTTCAATTGGAGCGTTTTAGCAATTTCCTCTTTCGCCGCGGCGGTGTCGCCCGCCCGGAGATAGTAACCGGCCAACATATCCCTGACGTAGAGGTCGTAAGGGTTGTTTTCTATAAACTTCTGAAGTATCTTCCCCTGCTCTCCTGCGGATATATGGGTGCTGTCCTTTTCCCAGCGTGAAGCGGCAAAGCTGAGCAAGGATGTGGAAAAGGAACCGCTTTCTAAAAGTTCTTGGTCTATCCAGTGATTAAGCCTATCCTTCTTTTGGGTGGACAGATCTACCTTCCCGCTGGATAGCTCGTAGGCAAAGGAGGAAAGAGCACTACTGTATTGAGGGGTTCCCGCATCCTTTTTTTGCATATATTGTAGTATAGCCCAGGCAGAATCCGGTTCATCCAGCTTAAGAAAGCCATAGAGACATATCGAACGGTAGCCGGGATCATCTTGAGGATTTGCCCGAAGGCTGTCCAGCACTTTTTGGGCCTCTTCTTTGCTGATACGTCCCATGTCTATGGCAAGAAAGAGACTTCTGAGTTCCGCCAGCTTTTCTTCAATTGAGAACCATCCTTCAGGGGCTGCTACCGGTATACTTTTATAGGTCTGCCAGTCTATGGTTTCGACGGTGTGCACCCCTACGGTTATGGTTAATACCGACTCGGGCACCGCAAATCCGACGGTGGAGATTTCACCTTCACGTTCCATCTTCCGGGTTTTCCACTCGTACCGTCCGCCTTCAGTGAATTTAATCCACAAAGGGGTCAACCCTTTAAATTGGGCCTGAGGTGCAGTGTGGTGATAGAGGATGGTTACCGTATCGCCCCAGGCAGGTTTCTCCGGCTCCCAGGTCAAAACCGGCTGGGTTGTGTTGGGAGCCTGGGAGAAAAGGATCGCGGAAAGCAAAAGCATCGACATTTTACCTCCTTTATGATGGTTGCAGGAAAAATAATATCCGGAAGATCGGCTATGTCAAGGACATGGGCGGAGGCTGCGCCTCCGCATTTCAAATATCAAATTGCAAAATGTAAAATTCAAATTTCTAGTGTGGCTTATTCTGGTTGGGATTGGTTCTGCCGTTCTAAGTTTCCCTCGATTAAAAACTTGATCATAACACCAGTTAGAACCTCAATTTGCATTTTGAAGTTTGAGATTTAAAATATCTTAAGCGGTTTTATTCGCTTTCCCGGGGCGGGGAGGCGCTGCTCACCAGAAGGCTTGAGAATAGTAAAAGCTCGGCAAGCACACGCAGGTAGATCAAGAACACCGTGACCCAGGCCAGTGCACCGAAGACTATAACCCGGCGGCCTGTGTAGCGGATCAAACCCGAGCCTGACGATACTATAATTTGCCATGCCAGCGAGGCTCCAAGCGCTATGACAAAGGTGGGCCAGAAGCGAAGACGACGCCTCGCAAAGAGATAGTAAAGACCCAGGAGTATGAACGCGAACATCAAGCCGGAGAGTACCTTACCGCCCCAGTAGACAAGAGCAGGTGAAAACGAGATGGCGTTGCGGAAGTAGGTTGCGGTTGTAGAAAGTGCCGCGGCACCGAAGAATAAAAGCACCGCACCCACCATAAGAGCAAGGGATATGAGCCTTCCGAGGTGAAACTTGCGTCGTGGGGCCGAAAGCATCGTGGCAAGGGCACGCTCGATCGAGTCGAAGAGCGCCATCGAGACACCCATGAGGATTAAAACACCCAATATCCCGATAGCGCTCCAGTTGCCTGCCGCGGTGGTTATGTGTGAGAGAAGCACCGCTCGAGCTTGAGAGGGTATGAAGACCAGGAACTCCTCGGTGATGAAACGCTGCAGACCCGGGGCCACACGGTAAAGGTAGCCGGCAAGGGATACGGAAAGGAATAAAAGAGGAACCAACCCGAACAAAAAGCTGAATCCCAACCCCTTGGCCAGAAGCGGCCCGTTGCGGCGATTGTATTTAGCCAAAAGATCGCCAAGCCCGCGGCCGAGGCGGGCAAAAAACGTTCGCTTCCTACCCTTTCTCATTCGTTTCCTGATTTGAGGTGGTTTTCCAACGCACGCGCTTCGCGAGGGAAGATAAGCGTGTATATGATGCCGCCGCGTCCCACGGTCATCGCCGCGAAGATGATGAGGAAGCCGATCACGCAGGTGATCCTCACAGCAAGGCCTATACCCTGTCCAAAGATCGCAAGGATGCTTGAAACGATGCTTACAAGGTAGATCGCCACAAATCCGAGGGAATAAAGCCCGATCCGGGACTCGAATGAAAATCGAAGCCACTTTTTGATCCATCGTCCAACCCACAGGGAGGCTTGTGGGATGCCCATAAGTGCAATAAAGGCCCATCCTAACACGGCTAAAGGCACAAGCAGCCATCCTATTATGGAAATCGCAAGTATGGCGAAGATTCCTCCCACTGCCAGCCGGTAAATCACCCCTGTAAGTACCGCCTTCCAGACCGTGCGTTCGATTACCAACTCCGAGCGGCGCTGCCAGCGAGGCAAAACCACAAGCATAAGTAAACCCAAAAGATACAGAACGGCGATAAAGATCAGGCGAGCAAACGAAGCAATAAAAACTATACCTGACGCAAACGCAGGGGCAGGCTTACCTGTCTCTATTTCCCCTGGTGGCACACGACGGGAAAGAACACCTGCGAGAATCTTGCCCAAAGGCCCAAGCGAAACCTCGGTCTCATCGCCTTTTACTGCCGCTGCAGGGTCCCTTTCAAGCTCCACGCTTACGACCGTTAGATCACCTTCAATAACTGCGGTTGAGTCAAGCGTCAAGACGCCGCCGATGAACACAGCATCTCCTTCTATATTGCCTGAAATGGTCCCTTCTCCACCAATCACCACCAGGTCTCCCTTGATGTTTCCTGAGATGGAGAAGTTTGCTCCAATCAAAACTACATCGCCTTCTGTGCTTCCTTCTAACGTAAGCATCCCTTCAGAGATTACAATGTCGCCCTCGACAGTTCCTTCTATCGTGGCGTCGCCGGTAATGACAATGTCAGAAGGATGCACGGAGTCCGAGGCGATAGAGACCTGTGTTGAGGTGCTATCTTCAGAAGATTCGACACTTGACTCAACTTCAGTCCTGAAAGGGGCGGCGATCAGTATTAAGAAGGTCAGGCAACACAGGAAAGGGTGCATCGAGCCTCCATAACTATGTGTTTCTGGTTGTGAGTGATTTTGTACGTGTCTTAGTCAACATCCGGCTGGCAAGGATACCCAGCACAAGCAGTATTGCCATTGCTCCAAGCAAGATAGATCCTAAACTGAGTATATCCGGCAGACGTCCGGCAAGATTAGGATAGAGGTAAGAGATGAGTTTACTAAAGTGCAGTGCACGCGGAACAAGTGAAAGCCCATCCCGTGCATGGAAAACGGCGTTCTCTCCAACCAGAAGTAAAGCGACACCCCAGGCACCTGCCAGTCCCAGAGCCACGCCTGCGGCCCATTTAGTCCATAAAGGCACCGTGGAAAGCCCGAGCGCACACATGAGCCTGGACTCAAATCCAAAAGAAGGTCTGGGTTCGTGCAGCCTGGCCACTTTGGCGATCATAGTCTCCATCTTGGCAGCCCACGCAGCACATCTTGTGCACGATGACAGATGTCCCTCAAATGCCCCTTTTAGCTCCGGGGGCAGTTCCTCGCCATCCAACCTCAGCTGGACCCATCTTCTGGTCTCGACACAATTCATCACATTGGCAGACGGTGTTTCGCTCATAAAAGTTTCACCTCGTCGAGTTTTTTTCGCAGCAAGGCCCGGCCGCGATGCAACCTCGCTTTTACCGTTCCCAGGGCCAGGCCGGTTGCATCTACAATCTCTTCATAAGTCAACTCATCTCGGTGCCTTAGGAGCAGAACCTCCTTGTAAATCGGCGGCAGTTCAGCGATCGTGTCCTCAAGGGTTTCTGTTGTCGCGGCACGGCTATAGGTCTTGACCGGCGAGCCCTTACCAGCTATCACCACCTTATCTATATTGATTGCTGCCGGTTTCTTACGCCGCAGGTGATCTATGACCCGGTTGCGGGCGATGCGATACAGCCATGCGCGGAAGCTTGATTTGCGGGAGTAGGTAGAAAGTGCGCGGAACATCTTGATGAAAACGTCTTGGGTCAGGTCTTCGGCGTCGGCGCGGTTGCGCATCCAGCGGTAGATGTATGCAAAGATCGGCCCCTGATAGCGGCGCACCAGCGCGCGCTGCGCCGAGCGGTCGTATGCGAGCGCACGTTCTACAAAGGCTATGTCCTCTGCGTTGATGCGGAGCCTTTCCTCCATTGGGGATGATAAGGGTCAACGCGTTCCTGTCAACCCGTCCCGTAACACACACACCTTCAAGGTGATAGGAAGGTGCGTTACAGGCGGAGGAACAATTACCCCTCTCTTCGCTTCATACCTTCGCCCATTCTATTGTTCCAACTCGTCAGGTTTTAATGGCATTCGTCGCAAAAAAGCTGGACAAAAGCTGGACAAAAGCTGGACAAAAGCTGGACAAAAGGTGGACAAAAACTGGACAAAAGTACTGGGTCCCCGCGGATTTGTGAAGCAAATTCGTGGGGTGGAAAAAGTTGGACAAAAATGGGGCGATTTTGGGGTTTTTGAGGTGTTTCGGGGGTGTTCCCCGCCCCCTTTATCCCCCTCCACCAAGGAGGGGGAATTACCCCCACCTTCATCCTCCCCCGTCAAGGGGGAGGTATAATAGATTTCTCCGACCGCTTTC
>JAYELY010000294.1:0-9282 GCA_034717795.1 Caldifarciminota bacterium | reverse complement strand
GCGCTCGGCACTTATCGGAGCGTCTGCCTCAATTCCCTTCAGCTCGGGCAAGCTGATACTTGGGACCTGGCAGCAGGTTGTATTCATAGATTTCGACAACCGCCCGCGCAATCGAACACTGCACGTTCAGCTTGTGGGCGAGAAGTAGCGATTTACTTTAATGCTCTTTCGGAGTACGGCCTCTCCAGGCCGACCGCCATGCGTAAGCTTTGAGTGCCCTCAATGCAGGCGAGCTAAGTATAGGTGTGATTCCTTAACAGGGCTCAATATGAGATTGCTCCTTTTTGACGGAGGAGGTGTCACCTTTTCCCCCTCCCCCTTTATCCCCCTCCACAAATGGAGGGGGAAAGCGGAGGATTGAGGTGGGGGTGTTCATCCTCTCCCTGCCCTTCCTGTCAGTGGAGGGGAATAGGAAGATCCCTTCATAGGGCGGGGCATGCCCCGCCCCTACTTACTTTTCAAGAGCAGAAGACCGTCCTGGGCAGCCAGGGTGTCGTAGCCTGTGGTTAGCCTGCGGGCATCCTCATACCGAGTCTCCCACTGCGCCGGGTAGATGTTCCCCTCAAGGTCAATCAGCACGTAATCCGCATCCTTGGTCTGCGGATAGAGAACAACGTCCTTGCGGTTCACAAGATGAGGAGCCAAGTTGTTGCTTACGGAGAGGGAAGCATCGGCAGGAATCCTTGCAATCGAACGATAGATTGATGCGGTTCGCTGGAAATCCAGCCCCATCTTGAACGGGTTCGGGAACCTCAAGACAACCGCGGGGATCGCTACAGCCGCCAGTATCAAGGCGACAGGCAGCTTTATCCTCCTTATTCCTTTTATCGAAGCGAAGAAAAGCAAAGGCAGTATCCCTGCCGAGTACTGGCAGGTCAGGCTCGACTGGTGGGGGCCGTCGGAAAGAAGGTGTGCCAGTAACAGGGGAATCACAAGTGCCGCCTCCCACCTTGTCAATGCGAACGCCCCCACCGATGCGACAAGCAGGGCAATGGTCAGGAGTTTTTGAGGCTGACCCAAGGTCTGGGTCAAGATAATCCAGGGACGGCGAAGGATACTTGAGATGATCGCTGCGGCGCTCGATCCCAGGCTTGCGTAATGGGCAGAGATCAGCTCGCCCTGGCCAGGACTCCTGAACACGGGTAGAATCCAGAAGAGTACCAGAGGCAGCCACATCAGGCCGATCGCCGCCATCACCGACCCCGGCACCCAGCGTCGCTTAACCAGGGCGTATATCCCCAGCGCCAAAAGCACGAGACCCATATCCTCCTTCAGGGTCAGGAGCGCGAACGCGGGGAGTAGAGCCCACCACGCCCTATCTGTCTCAAATAAATAAAAGAACAAGAGCACCAGAGGTATAGCGAATACCTCGGGGTGGAAGTCGAAGCTAAGCGCGTGGTGCAGGAAAGGGTTCGCAAGGAAGAGGGCGATCACCGGCAGGTGTTTTCTTCTGTCCTCCACCTTTCGCTCAAGCAGCTTGACGAGGAAGAAAAGCCCCAGGCTCACCGCGAGAGCTTGCAAGACACAGAGAAGCAGGGCGTTCGGCCATATCCGGTAAAGCCCGGCCAGGAGAAAGCTCACCGGGTGAAAGTGGCCGCTAAACCCGTGAAGCGAGTGAAGCGAATCCCACACCCTGCCGCGGAACGCGATGTTGTAGCAGATGCTTGCCCTTATCCCCAGGTCGTATGCGTAGGTGTTGAAGGTCAGGTGCTGTAAGGTCTCGTAGGCTCCGAGGATCAGAAAGACGATACCTGAGAATACAAGGAGTCGGCGTTTGCTCCGGAAGCTCTTATTGACCATTTCAGACAAGCATACCCGTCGTGCTTTCTCTGTCAATGCGACCAGGGTGTTTATCCGGGGTGATGCACCTTGACAGCACGCACGTCGTCCCTATCATACAGCGATGAAACCGAAGGTCTTCTTTCTGCCGGGGAAGGATAAATCAGAGCTTTTGGAGCGCTTGCCCTTGCTCCTTGGCCGCTTGATAGATAAGGGGTTTGCAAACAACGCATTCTGCGGGATTAAGGTTCACGTGGGCGAGAAGGGCAATGTGACCTTTGTGCCAGCCGAGTTTGCCAAGGTTGGCGTGCGCTTTCTCGAACAGAAGGGCGCGCGCCCGTTTTTATTTGAGACCAACACCCTTTATTACGGCCAGCGCGGCAACACCCTCGATCACCTGAGGTTGGCGGCGGAGCACGGCTTTGGGTCTGAGAATGTCGGAGCACCGCTTCTCATCGCAGACGGTATCAGAGGCGAGGCCTCGGCCCGCATACCACTAAAGGGCAAGCACATCCGCGAGGCGCAGATCGCATCGCTCGTCCCCAACATACCCTGTATTGTGGGCTTCTCGCACTTCAAGGGGCACATGCTCTCAGGCTTCGGCGCGACTATAAAGAACTTCTCGATGGGCTGCGCCGCACGGGGCGGCAAGCTCCAGATACACAGCCTATCAAAGCCCTGGATCGATGTTGAGCGCTGCACAAGCTGCGGCGAGTGCCAAAAGCGCTGTCCCGCAGATGCTGTCGAGATCAAGGGTGGGGATTTTGTAATCGTTCATGCTAAATGCACCGGATGCGCCGGATGCATAGGGGTGTGCACTGCCAAGGCGGTGCGAATCAAATGGAACGAGGCGTCCGAGTCCGCATCGCAGAAGATGGCCGAGTACGCCCTTGCAGCACTTTCGGGCAAAGAGGCTTTCTACGTCAACTTCCTTGTCAACATCACCAAGGAGTGCGACTGTTTGGGGGAAGAGATGGAACCTATCCATGAAGATGTAGGTATTCTTGCCTCGCGTGATCCGGTGGCGGTTGATCAGGCGTGTCTGGATATGGTGGGAGAAGAGATAGGCTCAGCCCATCCCGAGGTTGACCCTGCGGTTCAACTTGCTCACGGTGAGCGGATCGGGCTTGGAAAAAGAGATTATGAATTGGAGAAGCTATGATAGATCTACGTAGACTGCGAGATGCCGCGATCGTAGGGTTCGGTTTGGCGTTCATTCTTTTGGTTATCCAGATATTGGCGGGCAATCCATTAGAGGCGTTAGACAGGCCAATGCACGACGAATTGGAGCGCACCTCACTTCGTCCGAACTCAGACATCGTGCTCGTTGATCTGGACGAGGCGAGTGTGGCTGAGCTTGGCGATAGACTGTTTTGGCCGGACTTATGGCTGCCTCAGGTGCTTGAGCAGCTGGCGTACGCAAAGGCGGTAGGGGTAACCTTGCCCTTCTTTCGCGGGTATTCATTCCCCTCCGAAGCGCAGGGCATACTCCGCTGGGTCAAGACGGATTCCCTTTCCAGATGGTTTCGTCTGTCCGCTGGCCGCACCGGCGAGATACTGGACAGCCTCTTTGCCTACGCGGAGTGGGACGAGGCGCTTATACGCACAATCCGATCCAACCACAATATCTACTTCGGGTTCAAGATGCTTGATGAGTGCTACTCGAATGAAGCATTGCCTTTCTCCGAACGGATCCCCAATCGCAGTAAGGACTCGCTTCGCGCTAACACAGGGATTTTGGATAAATCGGATTTTCTTGCCCCTCCAACGAAGTGGCTGCTTGCCTCTAACGGCATGGGCTACATGGATGTGATATATGACAAGGACGGAGTGGTCAGGAAGGTTCCGCTTATCGCTTTGTGCAAGGGTGATTTCTATACCTCGATTTCATTGACCCTGCGGCAGGCCGTGAAAGGACACGAGAATATTGACCTGCCGCACAGTCGGGTTCTTCAGCTGGGCAAAGAGCCGATCAGGCTTGACGAGGGTTACGCTTACCGTATCCACTATACCTCAAACCTTGCCCACTTCACACGGGTTTCGGTATCTGCACTTCTGGCTGGAGAGGCGGCACCGGATACCTTTGCCGATAAAGTCGTCATAATAGGTTCCTCCTTCGAACCCTACGCTCTATCAGTTCCCACGCCTGTAGACGGTGCCATGCCGAGGATGGTTCTCGTGGCGAATCTTTTGACAAACCTTATTCAGGGCAAGCAGGCTGATCCGCCTAATATCGTGGCGACCTTCATCATAACCTTCCTTCTTGCAGGGTTGGGGGCGTTTGCGATTATGATCCCATGGCGCAAGTTTACGCTTCCGGCTTTTGCAGTGCTTGTTGCAGGCTTCTACATCGTAGTGGCCCTGTCGGCTGCAAACGGAACAAGAATCGCATTCTTCACCCCACTTTTTGCATCCATCCTTGCGGTGGTGATCGGCGCATTTATCTATCACTATGCAGAGGGAAGGCGTCGCAACTATGTCAGGCAGATGGTCGGGCAATACTTCCCCCCGAGCCAGGAGAAGGCTTACATCGAGCGGTTCATGAATTTACCTTATCTGAGGGTTAATCGCGAGTCTGTGGTGATGGCTGCCTACCTGGATTTTCAAAAGAAGGAAAAGAGCCTAAATGAGGCGCTTGCGAGCTTCGAGGAGTTCCGGTCCACGCTTCTTGAGATCGGCCGTAAACATGAGGGTATCAGGGTGTCATTTACAGGCAACTCCAACACGTTTCTTTTCACAGGAAAGGAATGCTGCGCCCAGGCGTGTCATGCCAGCCTTGAGATACGGCGTTTCTTTACCAACTTTAACGCCAGGTACGTAATCGAAGGCATAGGCGAGTTTAGCCTGGGTATCGGACTTGCCAGCGGCGAGACCTTTGTAAGCACCCTGGGCAAGGTGCCTCTTGTGGATCTTGCGGTGTTCGGGGAACCGCTCGTATGGGCGTGTCAGTTGGCGCTTACGAACTTCGAACAGAAAACGAAGAGGATCCTCATCGAAGATGGTGTTTTCAAACATCTACCTGCCGGCTCCAAGGCCGTCGAATTCGGCGAGCTTGAGATTATCGGCGAAAAACGCACGGTCTACGAGTATCTGCGTTGAGTCCTTACCGCGTTTCGCTTGAGGCCTACGAAGGACCGGTTGACCTTCTTCTGTACTTTGTTCATCGGGACAAGCTCGACGTGCTTGACATTCCCGTTGCCCGGCTGGCCGATGAGTTCATAGCCTACGTCCAGACCATGGGTGCAGATCTTTCCGAGCTTGCCGATTTCCTGCTCATGGCTTCTATACTCTTGCGCTGGAAGATGCGGGCGCTTTTGCGTGAAAGCATCTATGAGGAAGAAGAGATTCACGAACCGGTTACGCTTTCGCGTATCCTTTCCGAGTTTGTCCGATACCGCCAGACAGCGGCGTTCTTAGAGGAGCAGCGTGAGCATAACCTGCGGCACTATCCCAGGGGACAGAAGATCACGCCGGAAGGCGAGGGCAAGATCACCGATCTTCTGCAATCCTTCAGCGTCCTTCTTGAGCGCGAGCGTCCGCGTCAGCCCATGCTTTTGACCCGCGACGACTGGACAGTTGAGGATGCGACCGCCTGGCTTCACCATACACTTGCCACCCGCAAGAAGTTCTCCTTCTTTGCCACCATGCGCGAGCGGCGATCGAGTATCTTCGACATGCTTATTCTGTTCCTTGCAGTGCTTGAGCAGCTTCGTCTTCGTAAGATAAAGGTCACTCAGCCCGAACCGTTCGCGGACTTTGTAGTGGAGCCTTTAAGCTAGCGTCGTTTTCTTGTCTAGGATTGCGATCTTTTCTCCGCAGGAGAGTAGGGGCGAGGCATGCCTCGCCCATACAAGTTCAATGACAAAAGGAGTTGTTTCAGCAGATTCGCGGCAGCTGCTCGCCTTCGAGGATAAGAAGCGGTCGCTCGCTGCCCAGCAGGGTCTCCAACCACAATCCCTCCGGTTTCTCCCTGACCTCGCCGATCGCTTTTGCGTCCTTGCCAAGAGGTTCTGCTTTCAGCACCTCGAGCGCTCGCTCGGCATGATCTGCGGCAACGATTGCAATCAACCTTCCCTCGGACGCCAGGTAGTAGGGATCAAGCCCCAAAAGCTCTGCTGCACCCTTGACCGCCGGGCTGAATGGGACATCTTGCTCCCTTATGACCATCCCCAACCCTGCAGCCGATGCCATCTCGTTCAACGTGGTAGCCAGGCCGCCCCTTGTAGGATCGCGCATCGCCTTGACGTCCACATCTTTCTCTATCAAACGCTCAACCAAAGGCCAGACGTTGGCGATGTCGGATTCTATCTTATGCTCGAACCCGAAATCTCCGCGCGCAAGGAGCACCGCGGCCTCGTGATCGCCGATATTGCCTGAGACAAGGATGACGTCACCTTCCTCCATCCTCTCCGGGGCAAACGTTTTGGAATGCTCAAGCGCCCCGAAGCCGGTGGTGGTGATGTAGCAGTCGTCAACCTTCCCTTTCTCTATAACCTTGGTATCTCCGGCTATCAACTGGACTCCGGCCTTGTTCAACTCCTCGGCCATGGAGCGAACGATTCGCTCAAGCGCATCCATACTCATCCCTGCGCGCAGAACGAAGCCTGCGGTCATGAACCGCGGTTTTGCTCCTTTAACCGCAAGATCGTTTAAGGTCCCGCAAACGGCAAGCTTACCTATATCCCCGCCGGGGAAGAACAGTGGATACACCACGTGGCTGTCCGTGGTCAATGCTATCCGCCCTCGATCAGAGGGCAACTCAGCTGAATCCTCCAATCTCTCTAATATCGGGTTGCCCAGATACGCAAGAAAGAGTTCGCGTATGAGCCTTGCCGTTTTCCTGCCGCCCGAGCCGTGGTCCAGGCCTACTACGTTATCTTTCATATTTATAGTAGGCGGCGCACGCGCCTTCGCTTGATACCATGCAAGGGCCTAGTGGGTTGGACGGGTTGCAGGTTTCGGCAAACAAAGGACAGTCAGGCGGGATAATCTTGCCCAGCAAAACGTCCCCGCACCGGCAGCCAGCGGTGTCGAATCTCTCTCTGTGTTCCAGGGGAGGTAAGGAGAACTTGTGCTCCGCATCGAAATCCTTCCAGGCCTCTTTCAATTTCAATTCACTTTCAGGGATCGTTCCCAGCCCTCTCCACATCGAATCCTTTACATCACACATCCCTTCCATAATCTTGAGTGCTGCTTTGTTTCCCTCTTTGGTTGCAACGCGCTTATATTGAATCTCAAGACGTGGCTCGCCCTCCTTTATCTGACCCGCTATCATCAGGATCGCCTGAAGGATATCCGCGCCCTCGAAGCCCGTAATCACGCAGGGTTTTTTGAACTCATCTATGAGGAAGCGATAAGGTTCTGAGCCTATCACCGCGCTCACGTGACCCGGCAGTATGAAGCCCTGGATGGCCAGATCAGGATGCGCGGCAATCATCCTTAAAGCGGGAGGGATCAGCTTGAACGCGGCGCAGATCGAGAAGTTGTCAATTTCCCTTTTTCTGGCCTCGGCTACTGTGGCAAGGATTGCAGGAGCGGTGGTCTCGAAACCAACGCCCAAGAAGCAGAACTCCTTTCGGGGTTCCTTTTCCGCCATCCCCAGCGCGTCAAGCGGCGAGTAAACGATCCTTATGTCGGCTCCTGCGTCCCTTTGCTCCGCCAGTGAGCTTTCCGTTCCCGGCACGTGCAGCATGTCGCCGAAGGTTGTTACCGCCACATCCGGCATCCTGGCAAGCGCAATGAACCGGTCGATATCGGCATCCGAGGTCACGCATACCGGGCAGCCCGGGCCTGAAAGAAGCCGCACCTTTCCTGCGAGCGCGCGCCTGATGCCCGTTTTCGATATGGCGTGGGTGTGGGTGCCGCATACCTCCATCAGCGTCAGGGGTTTGCCTACGTCGCGGATCAACTTCTCAACCATCCCCCTTGTCAAGGTGGAGTCGCTTTCTATCCGTTCCAGGATAGCTTCGAGTTCAACGCTCATCGGTCTGTTCGCCCGCCTTAAGCATCTCCCGGATAAGCTCCAGGGTTTCGAGCGCATCTTCCTCTGAAAGCCGCTTGATGGCGAAACCGGCGTGCAGGAGTACGTAGTCGCCCACCTTTGCCTCGGGCAGCATCATGAACGAGGTTTCCCGCTGCACCCCCTGATAATCAACCTTTCCCATATCACCATTAATCTTTATTACTTTTGCAGGAATTCCTATACACATGGTAGAATTATAGCGCGATGGCGGGTGAGGTCAAGCGTTGACGCGGATTGGAGAATCCGCGCTCCAAAAATCAAATTGCAAACTGGCGCGCGTCCAGCGGGCAGGCATCATACCCACGGTGGCGCAGGGCGGTCGCTAGTTCCCTTGCATACCCGTGGGTTGTCCAGACCTTTTTTGGACCCACCCTGTCCACGTATCTTAACAACTCACCGAAATCCGCGTGATCGCTTAATGGGATCTGGGTTGCGCCTCGGTTGAACCTTTTGGTAATCGCCCAGCCTGAGACGGCGGCGAATCCGGGGTTGCTCACCTTCACGTAGCGCGCTTTCTGAGGAGGCACGATCAGCACGCCGGGCACCGACCCTTCATCGGCATACAATCTATAATCACCCAGATCTACACCGAACCCCTCATAAACCTTGGACATCTCCCAAACGGTCATTGAGACCGAGACGTGTATCTTTTCTCTTGCAAGCAATGCCAGAAGTTCCTGACTCTTGCCCAGCGAGTAAGCCATGAATACCGGAGTGTGGCCACCTGCGAGGCTTTTTTCGATGAAGTCAAAGATCTGCCGTTCGATTCTCTCCCGGGCTGGCCACTGGAAGAGATGGGTGCCGAATGTCGCTTCAACAATGAGGTTCTCGGCCTCGGGGATGCGGATCGGCCTGCACGAGTAGCCGGCTCGCAGCTTGATGTCCCCCGAGTAAAGCAAGCTGGTTTGTGGAGTCTCCACCAGCACCTGAGCAGAGCCAAGGATGTGGCCGGAAGGATAAAGGGTTACACGCATCTCGCCAAAAGCCATCTTGCTGCCGTAACCGAGACTCTCGGCGTTCTTTACCCCGTATCTGATCTCAAGCAGCCTGGCTGTTTCAGGGGAGGCAATAATCCTTCCCTTTCTTACCGCGTGGTCGGAGTGGGCATGTGAGAGGACGATCGGCTCGCCGTCGCGTCCGGCGTGATCCAGCATCACAGCACTATCCTCGAACTCGACCCTGCCTTCAGGATGGATGCGCATCAATAATTCTACGGGTTTAAAGGTTCGAGTCAAGAAAACCGGCGAGTGGAACCTTGACCTTACTCAATCCCTGACTATTATATGGTCTTGGATGCCAAGAAGAAGGAGGATATGATGAAGAAGTTGGCCCTCAAGCTTGTAGTTGCGGCCGTGGTATTTTCGGCAACCAGCATTCGCGGCGGCCAGGCCGAGGAGACGCTTTCAAAGATGCGCTCCTCCTGGGATACGGTCAGATGCTACACGGTTATTATCCGCACCCACCAGTCGAAAGGCAACACC
>JAYELY010000293.1:0-1817 GCA_034717795.1 Caldifarciminota bacterium | reverse complement strand
CTCCCTTCCGTTCGGGTTCTCTAAACCCTCACCACCATCCTGGGTTCCAGGGCTTCGGCACTCTCTATGACCACTACGCGTAGCTTCCTTACACCTTGCTCTTTCAGCGTGACCAGTTGCTCCAGATTTGCCTGGAATAGCTCAGGATCATCCAAAGGCAGTACGATCAGGTTTGCACCCTCCGGGATCTCCTCTAAAGCCGAAGGGTTCTCTAGAACCCGCCGAAGAAGGGCTTCACTCAACTCGAGATTCTTGTCGACCAGCTGAGATTTCCTCATCAAGATCCCTCCATAAACCGTCTCCTGTACTTCTGCCAATGTCTCTTCAGATCCTCGACCGCCTCGGTCAATCCGCGGTTGAAATCGGCAATCGGAACCCGCTCCTTCTTGATCCTCTCCTTCTGCCCACCCACATACAAGTCCTTGTGCAGGTAGCCATGAGCCGTGTCGTAACGAACGATCGGTTCCCACTTGTTGTCTATGAGGGCCTCATATTGTACGACTAACATAGTCACTTTACCCCTTGTCGCCTCGAAGCGGATTCTGAGTCGATCAGTGCCCGAGAGCCATTGGAAGAACTCCTTTTTCATTCTACCCCATCCATCCTGCGGCTCCAAATTTCGTCATTTACGGATCTTCCTCAACTATATTATAGTCCCCTCCGACCCCTTTCAATAGGACAATTAGCACTGAATAATAAGGGTCAATCGGGAGGTATTTTACACGTAAACTGACACATCAACAGGGTATCGGAAAATTGAACCCTTCCCAGATGAAGCGCCCTCTATGAGTAATGGGAACGCGTGATGGGTGACATAAAAACCAGTCGATAGTCCAGGGCCCAAGGGCGGGGACCAGTAATAAGTGATGAGCTATGAGCATAAATTAGAGAACTAGCCTGTGGTGGGTGGCTTGTGGTGTGTGGAAAAGACTAGTCAAGGGTCTGGAGTCGTGAGTCCTCAGTCCAGATACCAGTGGAGCGAGGAAGCAAAAATTAGAGAACTGACAAGTAGTTTATCCTGAGTTCGTTGAGTCTGTTGAATTCCAGGACATAAGCCTTATCTCCCCAGCTTGTAGCCAGGTTCGCATTTGCTCAACGCCCCGCCGTCTTCCCTCTTTGGTCTACCGCATCACCGGCTGAGGGCAGGCATGAGTATTCCGGGGATACGGAGACGGGGGAGGGGGCATCCCTAGGCCTTTTGGCTAGCGGCTTACCGTTTCTAACTTCAATTCCTCAATGCGGGAGTGGACGGGCCCCAGCTTAGTGATTGTGATGTAGACTACCCTCTGTCCCTCTTCAGCCTGCTCGCTTGCTGTCTCCCTCGCCCAACGATTGAATTCCTCATCGCCTTCAAGTTGCATCACGACAAGGGCATCATCGGGGATCTCATCCGCAAACTCCGGGTGCTTTAAGATGTAGTGATCGAACTCCTTGACCAGCATACTATTCTTCTCCAGGTACCCTCTCATGGGAATCCTCCTTTCAAGAAGCGGCCCCGATATTCTTGCCAATGGTCGTCGATGTCGTCATCGGCTACCACCAGCGCTTCCGCGTAATCTAAGCACAGTTCTTCCTTCTTTTGCTCGCCGTTTAAGGTGAAACGGTCACAGTGCGCATAGTCGTGAGCACAATCAGATATCCGGGGACATAATACCTATTTCTGCGCTCCATCATTTCCTCCGGCACAGTTCGCCGATGCACACTGCGATTGACCTGTTTGTTTTTTGATATCCGGGGACATAATACCTATTTCTGCGCTCCATCATTTCCTCCGGCACAGTTCGCCGATGCACACTGCGATTGACCTGTTTGTTTTT
>JAYELY010000292.1:0-1818 GCA_034717795.1 Caldifarciminota bacterium | reverse complement strand
TCAGTATGGTCTGCAACCTGACCGTGGGCAAGAAAAAGTACGCTGACGTAGAAGGCGAGATCAAAGGGCTGCTGGCTCGATCGGAAGCGCTGCGCAAGGAGCTGACCGAGCTGCTGGAGGAGGACACCCAGGTCTACACCAAGGTCTCCAAGGCGTACAAGATGCCTCGTGAGACGGAAGAGGAGAAGCGAGCTCGCGCCGAGGCTATCCAAGACGCCCTAAAGGGGGCTACCGATGTGCCCATGCGCGTAGCCGAGGCATGTGTTGAGATCCTCAACCTCTGTACCCCCGTTGCCGAGAAGGGCAACGTGAGGATAGTGAGCGATGTCGGCGTGGCGGCTCTTCTGGCCGAGGCGAGCCTGAGGAGCGCGGCCCTGAACGTGCTCATCAACCTGGGCGCCATCAAGGATCGGAAATTCGTCGAGAGGGAAGGGGCTAGGCTCGATGCCCTGTTAGAGGGCAAGTCGGAGCTGAAAGAGGAGATCTACGATTTGGTGGTGGAGAAGCTGTGAGTCAATGAGTTCGACCATCCCGATGCTTATAGTTCGCGTTTAACCGAAAAATCCCAGATTAGGCGAAAGTAATTTCGTAATTATTCGTTATGTGCCCTTTGGCAGAGAAAAGGGATAGGCTCGACTATGGCTCGTCAAATCCGGTCAGTCGAGGAGGGATAAGCTGATGAAAACATACTTTGAAGGAGATTTAGTTCAAAACGAAGAACTCAACAAGGTCGCCAGACAAAGACAGAGGGAATATCACGAGATCACAGTGCCCAAAGCCGCCTTGGATTCCTATTTGGAGAAAGAGTGGGAGCTGAGGCGGGAATACAAGAGATCGGTGAGATTGCGGAAAAAGAAACCAATCGACGAGTTATTGGAAGATGAGGTTTGGCTGCTCTTTAAGGGTATGGGCTTCATTGAGATGAATAAGGATAGGAACTTTAAGATACGGGCTGGCGAGGTTTGGAAGCAAGTTGATGTATTCGCTAGGGACGAGGATTACGCCTTTGTTGTAGAATGCAAAGCCGGTAGTGTTAAAGGAGTGTCGATTGCAACAAAGGACATTCGCGAGATTGCTGATCTGAGAAGGGAAATTGTCGATTCTATTATGAAGAAATACAATGATAGAAGTATCCGTGGTCGCTTCATGATAGCAACGCGAGGCTTGAAATGGACGAGAGAGAAGGAGAGACTTGCTAAAAGGAAAAAGCTCATCGTTTGTAAAGGTACAGATCTCGATTACTACAGGCGACTTGTCAAGCATCTAGGAAGCGCAGCGAAGTTCCAAATCTACTCGATCTGGCTTCCTAGGGAGAAGATTCCTGAGACCATTACGGTCCCTGCCATTTATGCAGGAAAGGGAAGGGAAAAGTATTACTGCTTCGTGATACGGCCTGAGAAGTTACTCCAGATCGCATATGTGCATCACAGAAGGAGCACTCCTGAAGAACTCCTGGGATCCTATCAGAGGATGTTGAAGAAGTATCGACTAGATAAGATCGATGCTTTTATCTCTGAAGGTGGGCACTTCCCAAACAACATTATTCTCAGCTTGAGGGAAAAGCCAACTTTCCGTAGGTTTAAGAAGGAAAAGCAGGCAGGTGAAGTAGTAGTTGGCATGCTGGAACTCCCTCGCGAATACGCAAGTGCTTGGGTAATAGATGGGCAACACAGGCTGTATGGATATGCGGATAATGAGAGGAAATCAACAGCTAGCCTGCCCGTGCTTGCTTTTGAGCCCCTGCCCGTAGATAGACAGGCAAGGCTATTCGTCGAGATCAACAGGGAGCAGAAGTCAGTTAGCGGCAACCTACTATGG
>JAYELY010000291.1:3667-9319 GCA_034717795.1 Caldifarciminota bacterium | reverse complement strand
TCGGCAAAATAGCCACTGCCTCGCTTTTGCATACGGCCGGTAGGCGAAAAGAACAGGCGCGTAGCGTTGGGGTTGGGGAACCAGTACTTGCCGTCTTTCAAGGCATCCTTGGGGATTTCTTCAATCGAACTGATATCCGAGATGGGTATCCTAAGCGTTCCCATGTAGGTTTTGAAATCGATCTCCAGCGAATCGATCCCGACGATCATGCCAATAAGGGTTGCTCCGGTGGAGGTCTGTATGATCTGAACGTTGTTGGTATCGGGTATCCGCAGATTATTCGGGCTATCCTGGGATTGCCGGGCATAGACACCTGAAAGGCAAATCAGTAAGGCGATAGGAATCAACCAGCTCTTCACTCCGCCCCCTTTAGGTTTCACCAGGGTTTTCATTACACCCTCCTTGATGTACTTACATGAACAAAAGGTTTTTGGTTTCCAGCATCATTCACTATACCCAGCTCTACGATCGTGTCAAGCGGAAATGATAACTACTGATCAGACAGATAGGACTGGGGCGGTTTGGTGGCGCGGCGGATGAACGAGGGGTCCTTACGCCAGTTGCGTGCAACCTTTACCCGAAGCTCAAGGAAGACAGACCGACCGGAGAGCAGCTCGATCTTTTTGCGTGCCCGCGTACCCAGCCGTTTTACGGCCTCTCCCCCGCGTCCCAGGATAATCGGCTTCTGCGATTCGCGCTCCACGTAAAGGACTGCGTTAATAAGATCCTTGCGGCCTTCCTTTTCCCGGTACTCGGCAATCTCCACAAAAACCGAGTACGGTATCTCCTCGCCGTAAAGCTCGAACAGCGACTCGCGAATAGCTTCGGCGGCAAAGAACCGCATGGGATAGATGGTGATCTCAGCCTCTGGATAGTATGGTTCACCCTCAGGCGCTGCCTTAAACAGTCCTTTGAGAAGCTCGCTCAAGCCCTCGCCTTTAAGTGCTGAGATCGGGTAGACCTCGTCCAATTCCAGGCTCAGGTAGCGATCGATGAGCGGAAGCAGGGTTAGCTTATCTTTGACGAGGTCTATCTTGTTTATGGCCAGCAGTACCGGCTTATCTATCGATTTTATGAAGGATGCAAGCTCGTCATCCGGCGCATAGCGCGGCTCAACCATCAAAAGCGCCAGATCGGCATCGCCAAGTGCCGATTTGATCTGGGTCTGCATGAACTCGTAGACCGCCCCCTTGCGCTGGAGGAGACCAGGGGTATCGAGAAAGACAAGCTGGCCTTGGGGCGCGGTAAGGATGCCGAGAACGTTCCGTGAGGTGGTCTGCGGCCTGCGTGATACCGCAGAGAGATGCACCCCCAGGTAGGCGTTGAGAAGGGTTGATTTGCCTACGTTGGGCGGGCCGACGATGGCCACGAATCCTGACTTAGGCAATATCTACCTCCACAAACTCGGCATCTGCGGTGAACAAGAGATAACAGCGATCCACCGGTTTCTTATATATAGCCTCCGCCGCCTTGGCATAGAGCTTGAGCTGATCTCTGAACTTTTCGATACTCTCCACCTCGGACGGGAACGACTTGTAGTCTATTATATGAAGGCCTTCGGGTTTAATTAAAACTCTATCTATCCGACCGGTGATCGTCTCTCCATCCTCGCGGAGCACAAAGCCGACCTCGCTTGCTGCATCCTTCCGGGACAGGACGATTCGCTCCAGGAGACCCGACTCACGAAGCGCGGCGACGTGTTCTGCGACCCCTCTTTGATAACCGTCGACTTTTGAAGGTGCAAGATCAAACGAAAGCACAAGCGAACGCACCGCCTGTTCGATGGAGCCAGCCTCGTCGGTGATTAAGCCTTTGGAAAGTCTATCAAGCACGGCATGGACAATCTCACCGAAGTGCCGCAGGCCCTTGCTCTGGTGATAGCTAAACTCCAGTTCATCGCTCACCCTTTTGAACCTTCGCTTTCTCACAGACCAGCCTCGCTCGAGGATAGTTGCAAGCTTCACTTTGGATTCTTCGGCAGCTTCAATCACCTCCTCTTCTGCTGCCGGTTCCCTGACCTCCATGATCACTCCTTTGGGGGCATCAGGCAGCTCGAGATTACCCATCACCTCACGCATACCCAAACCCTGCTCAAGATAGCCAAGCCATCCTGAGGCCTTGCCGCCCCATGCACCTGAGCAGAAGAGTGCGTCGCGTGCGCGCGTGCAGGCAACGTAGAAGAGCCGTTTCTGCTCGGCTGCCTGTTTTTGCTGCCACAACAACCGTTCCGGATGTTGGCTATAGGCCGAGTCGGTAAAGGTCAGGATAACCCTCTCGGCTTCTTCTCTCACGGCCAGAGGATCGGCCCTGCGCGTGTCCTCGTCCATTCCTGTAAGGAAGACCACATTCGAATCAAGCCCCTTGGCCGCGTGGACGGTCATGATTTTTACAGCGTCCATCCCCTCGGTCGAGACGTTGGCTTTTGGCTCCTCCTCACGGGTGCTCATGCGCTCAAGCCTCTCGGCGATCTTGAACATTGAAAGTCCCTCCGAGTCAAACTCCTCAAGGAGCCTTAAGAACTTGCGGATGTTTTCCGCCTCCTGGCGGTCGGCGAACACCGACCACAGTCTGCGCGCGCGAATTATGCGCTCCAGCAGAACGGAAGAAGGCAGGACATCAACGTCCTTCATGGCTTTTTTCAACCAGATCACCGATCTTCGTAACTGTTTTAAGGAGAAAAACTTTTCCCAAAGGCTGTCACCCTTCTCAAAGAAGGCGATTTCGAGTATCTCGGCCTCCGAAAGCGCGCAAAGTGGGGAGCGAAGGATACCGTAGAGTGCCGTGTCTTCATTGGGATTGGCAAGGAAACGAATCAGCTGGCGCAGAAGCACCACCTCAGGCGATGCGTGGAAGCCTGTCCCTCGTACCACCACAAACGGGATGCCGCGGCGGCGAAAGGCCTCCTCGTATCTGAAAAGATGGGTTCTGCGGCGCAGGAGGATCGTTATATCTTCATATCTACATGGACGTTCGATTTCTTTATCGTCTTCGCGCTCGAAAACAGGCAGGCTGCCCACGATCTCCTTGATGCGCGCTGCAACGACCCCGGCCTCCGCCTGCTTCTTCTCGACCATGCTTGCCTTTTCCTCAACCCTGGCAAGCAGTATCTCCACGTGCCCCTTCTCGCCGGGATTGCGCATTGCATGGAACTCCTCGTATGAGGTCTGCCAGTCTTGATCCCCGCCCTGCATCAATTTTGAGAAGAGGAGGTTGACGAAATCAACGATTAGAGGCAGGCTGCGGTAGTTTTCTCGCACCACCACCTCCTCGAACCCTGCCTTGATCCAGGTCTGGAGTTCTCTTGCCGCCCGGTTGAATACCTCAACGTTAGCGCCCCGGAAGAGGTAGATGGACTGGCGCACGTCACCCACGAGGAAGATGGTGGGAAACTTACCCAGTTCATGTTTGGCGCCGAAACCTGAACGCCACTCCTCGATGAGCTTGGCAACGATTGCCCACTGCAGCCCGTTGGTATCCTGGAACTCGTCAACCAGGATATGATCGGTCTGCTCGTCGAAGCTTTCAAGGACGTTGGACCAGTTGGGAGAATGATAAAGGACATGATAGAGCTTGTATTCCAGGTCCCCGAAATCAAGGACACGCTGGACGCGCTTGCGGCGCTCGTAGCGTTCGGCCAGGTGGCGAAAGACGTACAAAAAACCCATGGTCTGAACAGCCGCGTGCCAGCGCCAGAAGGTTTCGTGATAACGAAGAAACGCCTCTCCCCTCCTTATAAACGCCTCACGCTCAGGCTCGCTTTTGGGGAGACGCCTACGGAGCGTCCCGCTGGTGGTAAGGAAGTAGGGAGAAACCCGATCGAGCAGAAACCGCATGGCCATCAGATGCCCTCGTTCGTCCGAAGGTTGTGGTACGTCAACAAAGCCCATCGCCTGCCAGAACCCATCGCCCCAGACCCTCCTCAAACTCTCCCATGCCTGCTCGTATTCCTCTCTGAGATCGTCGGGTGCGGCATCAAGTGAAAGATATGACTGAGGTATATGCCGCAAGAGCAGACGGATCTTGCGCTGCAGCCTGCTCCAGCCCTCGGTAAGGGTAAGGTGACGCACCCAGAAAGCGGCTTCGTTGTCGAGCGAGCCCAACTCGACCAGCCCCTCGCGAATCACCTCCTCGCGCATAAGCTCGGCCTCGATAGCGTCAAGCACGGAAAAATCGGGCGCAAGATCAAGCTCGAACGCGAAACGTTCCAGCACAGATCGTGCAAATGCGTGAACGGTGGAGATGCGGAAGCGGGAGAGCCTGGGTTGAATCTTTTTATGAAGATCAGGCAGACGCTCTCGCAGGATACTAAGCACGCGTTCCTTCATCTCCGCTGCGGCCTTCTCGGTGAATGTGATCGCAAGGATTCGTTCGGGCGCGACACCTGATTCCAGTAAAGCCACGTAGCGCTCGGCCAGCTTCTGGGTCTTGCCCGAACCGGCAGGCGAGGAAACCACAAGACTCCGTTTTACATCAAGGTGGGAGGCCTTGAGACGGCGTCTGGCAGACCCTTTAGGATTATCTCTGGCAGAACTCATTGTACTCACAGTACCTGCATGTTTGGGATTCTCTGGCCTCGAAAAGTCCTTCACGGATCCCGCTGACCGCATCGGATGCAAAGCCAACAGCTGCGCGCATCGCTTCGCGAGGTTGAGTTATCTGCACCAGCTTGGAGTCAAGCAAGGAGTAGATGCCGAAGGAATCGACCTCGGCTTTCTCTAACCGACGAATCATCTCAGAATAAAGCGGAAGCTGAATGCTTTCGCCTTTGGCTATCTTACGCTTGAAATACTGCTCCTTGCCTGTTTTATAGTCAAGTACCCTTGCGCAATTACCCCGCCAGTCCACCCTGTCTACCCGTCCGCGCAACCTGAATCCCTCTTTCTCGAATGAGAGTTCAAGGTTGCGCTCAAGCCAGCCCGGATCAACACGCCAGCTTCCCTCGGCACGCGCCAGCTCCTGATCGCGGAACCAGTCCTTGCGTGCCTTGACCCAGTCCTCGATCCAGAGCCTGAGGAAGGGATTGAGTCTGCGCCTCTCAAGCTCGGCAACCAAGAGATCCAACAACTTTTCGTCTATACGTTCAGAATCGGGCTGCTCCTTGAGGAGACGCTCGAGCAAGGAATGCAAGACGGTTCCCAGAAGCCTGCCCTCGGGTTCGGCGGTAGGTTCCTCTGCGGGCTCGAGTCCGAGCACCGCACGAAGGTAGTAGCGGTAGGGACAGTTGCGATAGACCTCAAGCAGGGTGACCTTAAAGGGATGCTTGGGACCGAAGCGGGCGTTTATGAGTTCAAGGGAGCCTGAATCGGTGAAGGTAACGCCTTTCTGCGGCCCGCCACGATTCAACGGGGTAAGTATCTGAAGCTCATCTTCGCAGTAGAGGGTCGGGTCATTGATCTCGGGACTCTCTTCCCATTCGGCCAGCAAGACGCTGGGCAGAAGCGGTCGATCGGCCTGTATCGAGGGTGCGGATAAGAACACATGCTCGCGCGGCATAGCCAGAAGCCGACGGAACTCGAACTCGGCGTTGGCAAACTCGTCCTCAACCGTGGGCAGACCCAAAGCCTGGTGCATACGCTCGGGCAAGAGGAGATCCCTATATGGATGCTTTGGGAACTCGCCGTCCACCAGCCCGCCGACAAAGAGGTAGGAAGC
>JAYELY010000291.1:0-3567 GCA_034717795.1 Caldifarciminota bacterium | reverse complement strand
AGGAAAGCTTTCCAACCGTGGACGAAGTGAGACGCGGGGTTTGAGTCCGTATCGCCCAAAGACCCGTTCAACGATTGGCCGGTAGATTTCAAGTGCGGGAAAAACAACCACGATCTCATCCGCATAGACCCCCTTTTCGGCCAACGCACAGATGTGTCGGGCCACAGCAACCACTTCGTCCTCACGCGAGGGGAAGCGATGCCAGAAGGATTGAGGTTCGGGCGCAGGTTCCGGGGTGGAGCGTTGAACGAGGTTGTATCTCGTGAAGAACCTCTCCCCTTTTAAGGCGAGCGGATCTGCAGGGACGATCACAACCGCTTCAGGAATGTGGTTCAGGATTGTATCGAAAAAATTCTGCTCGGCCTCCCAAGGCTCGAAATAGCCCTCGATTATAAGGAGCCGGTGAGGAAGCAAGTGGACATGCGAGACCGCCTCAGCCAGAAGCCCCTCGTGATCAACAAGGTCTTGGCGAACCAGGTGCCTATCGTAGCGCTCAAGAAGTTCAATCGCCTGTTTTAAGCGCCTGGCGGTATCCGGATCGAATATCTCCTCCTGCGCGCGATCAGGTATCATTGACCAGTCACGAGGTTGGTGCCGCTTCAGCTCGGCGTAGAGGGTTGAGAGAAGTCCAAGATGTTCCTCGCGGAAGAGAAGTTTCTCTCCCTCGCGGATAAGCTTTAAAAGGATGAACCGGCGGTCGCGTTCGTCAACGATCCCTTTTTGTGATCCGGCAAGCACAAGCTCCCTGGCAAGGGTTTGCAGATCAAGAGAGATCGGGATCTGCAGGACATCGCTTTGATATAAGGAGAGTATATCGAAAAAAGCCGCCCTTGCCCTGCGCTTGTTCGGGGTAAGGTAGAGGATCTCTTCCGGACGAAACCGTTCGGCTATCTTGAGGTCTTGAAGCAGCTTGCGCGTGAATCCGGGCGAGCAAAGCGGTCTGCGCGCCAGCAGTCTGAGAGGTGTGTTACGGGTGTTGCGGGTGTTACGGGTGTTACGGGTCATCGGTTCAGTTTAATCGGGAGAAGGAATAAGTCAATCTTTAAAAGGAACCCACCTTTGTTTCAGAGTCCATTCTCAGCGCAGGATCACCAGCTTGGCTCTGGCGCTGGCTGATTCAGACTTCACCCTGGCGAAGTAGACGCCTTCACCCCACAAAGTCACTTCGTGACTTCGCGGGGACCCCGAAAATAGAACCCCGTTAGCGTAGCACGACGACTTTTGTGCGTGCCGAGTAACCCTCGGTTGTAACCCTTGCGAAATACACCCCGGAGGGAAGGGAGGAGGGCTGGGAGGAGGGCGTCCAGATGCCTTTGCCTTCGATGGTCTCGGTAAGCACGCGGCGGCCGTCTGAGGAGTAGAGGGTAAGGGAAGCTTGGCCGGGTACATCGTAGCTCAGCCGGTTGAGGGATGCTGAAAGACGGATGGGGGATTCGGTCTGGATAGGAGATTCCGCCACCCCTACCCCCATGTCCCAGTCGGTGATCATGGCAAAGGCCTCGAAGATGGTGTCGGTGTTAAGGCGGGAGTACACCCAAACGATTCGATCGTTGCAGCAGGCCACAGCAGGAGGCTGAGTGCGAGGATAGTTGTTGATAATGCTATTAACGGTATCCGCTCCCCACGGGGGTGTGTATTCGAACAGGGTGGTGCGGCGTATCGGCTCGTTGTCTTGTATATATCCCAGTATCCCTCCCCCATGCTCCCAGGTACGCAGTTTTGCATCAGGATAGTCATAGTGGGTTCTTATGTGCGTGTAGGCAAAGCTGTCGTTAGGCGAAACAGCGGTGGAATACCAGCCTGCTGGACCGCCATGGGCACACCACAAGGTATCTTCCCATATCAGCCAGCGTATGGGATGGCGCGTCAGACCTTTATCGCTGAACACCCGACCAACAGGATGCGGATGACCAGGCTTACCTGTCCTACAATCTTTCCAGAACACCACGAAACGGTCGTCATCAAGCCAATAGACTTCAGACCTGGTGCCGTTGTAGAGCTCCTCGCCGTCATCCACACGATGCCCCATCGGCTCCCAGCCAAGGATGGATTCATCCTCAGCATCAAACACCTGGAACCTGGGATAACCTTCCCCACTCCTGTGATGTTCATGCCAGGTTACCACCAGGTCGCCTGCATCGTTCAGCGCCACACAAGGATAGCCGGAAAAGACACCATCAGGGAGATCGTCGTGAACCCTGAAGGGATCACCCTGCGGACTACCCTCGAGAGAATAACGTCTGGCGCAAATCACCCCTCCCGTACCCCAGGTCCAGGCTATGGCAAACTCGGCCTGGTTGTTAAGACTCGACCCAACCGCTCTGTCGGAGGTGCTCATCTCTCCCTGAGGGTCTGTCTGAGGGGAACCTAGAGGACTGCCGCTCGTATCAAAAAGCTGTAAACGTAAAAAAGCCTCATTAGGATCCGGATAAGGATGTTCTGTCCAGAGCAGGACGGTGTTGCCTCTTAAATCCATGTCAAGATGGGAACCGCCTATCCAGTGGGTGTCCGCAACCTTGGCGATCTTATAAGCATCGGTTAAGGGGTTCCCATCACGGTCAAAGAAACGAACGAAAAGCTCCGATTCACGGAAGGGGGGGTAATCAACCACCAGGTGGTCTACCCATGCTACGGCAAAGTGGCCATCAGAAGCCATTGCAGCGCGTAGCTGCCCTTGATGATGGCCTTGCTCGGCCTCGGCAATACGAAACGGCTGCACAAGAACATCACCGCACAGGGTTAAAGCCAAGAGACTTATACTTAACATCTCGACCTCCTTTTTGTCTGATTATAAGCCAATTCTTCAGCGATGTCAAGGCCAAAAAGGAGGAGGGGGCAAGCCCCCTCCTCCAAAGGTTAAGTTTTACTCCAGCAGCTCGCCTGCACTGCCGCCGTCTCCACCAAGACCCCCAGGGCTACTGCCGCCTACATACCAGTGTGCGCTATAGATATGTGGAATGCCCCAATAGTTGAAGCAGTCGCCAGGCTCACTTGTTGTATTCCAGGTGCCCCAGACGGAGTCGAACTTCACAGTCTGTGGGGGGTTTGGGGGGTCGGGTATATAGAGAATCGCCTTGCCTGTCCATTCACCGTTATAGGCTTGCTTTTGGCCTCTTTGACCTGTGTATTTCCAGCCGCTGGCCCCGGGCCAAAGCTTGATGTAGCAGCCAGCATATTCGCCACTCTCGCAGGTGAAAGTGCCAGGAGTTAGAGTGGTGACGAGAAACGTATCGATGGAACCAGCGGTGTAGTCATCAAGTATACCTTCCCATACGTATACTCAAAGCGGGCGTCGCCGAAGAGGGTGAGGTATCCTGAGTTGAACCACCCGCTCCAGGCTTCCCAGTAGCCGTAAGCGCTTGTAGCGCCAACGAGCATCACCGCAATCGCGGTGATGATAAGGAGTTTTTTAGACATAATCAAACTAAATAGTATCACCGATTGACCTGAAACCGGCGGCGGTATCGTTACAACGCTCAGCGCATAACTTGACTCCGGCGTTGGGGTAAGTATTATTCGTTCGTGAGAACGAGCATCCGCTTCAAGATCTCCGGGCTTTTGGTTATC
>JAYELY010000290.1:0-1826 GCA_034717795.1 Caldifarciminota bacterium | reverse complement strand
CGGGTGAATCGTGGGATTCGATGCAGCTTGCAGCGCTCTCCGGGTGCGAGACCGCCCTGGGCGGCGCAAGACCCGGGCTGGAGTTTGAAAGCGTGGCCAAGGCGTTCTCATTAGCCATGGAGGGGCCTCCTTCCATCGTCGCCACACTGTGGCCTGTCGAGGACGAATCAACCAAGGAGTTGATGGTCGCTTTCTACGAAGAACTCAAGCATAACCCGAAATCCGAGGCGCTGCGGCGTGCCCAGACAAGACTAATCTCAAGCGATCGCTACGCCCACCCCTTCTTCTGGGCGCCGTTTATTCTTATCGGCGAATGGAGATAGGGACGTGATAAAACTCAAGTTTCTCGGGGTCCCCGCTCAGCCGCGAAGCGGATGAGTGGGGTGTAACGCCCACCCCTTCTTCTGGGCTCCGTTTATATTGATTGGGGAATGGCGCTACCCCCCCCCCGAAAAAATAAAATATCATTGCGAGCTACTGAAAGGAGCGAAGCTCCGAAGGATGACACTAAGGGAATAATCTCATAGGATTGAGTTCCTCGATGACGTAAGTATTACCGTATAGTGGTGAGGTGACCGCATCGGCCCTCGGCATCGTTATATTGACATAGCGGCGAAAACCCAGTAATATCCCGAATCTTACCGGGGCTGTAGCTCAGCTGGGAGAGCGCCTCGTTCGCAACGAGGAGGTCGGCGGTTCAAATCCGCTCAGCTCCATTGAAGCGACCGTACCCGGAGGATGCCTTTCACGCACGACCCGGTGGGCGGCATCTTCGCCGGACTGGTTATAATCATCATCTCCGTAATCTGGCAGTATCTGCGGCGAGGTAGGAAGAAGAGAGGTGAAAAACCTACGTAAGGAGGACGAGATGACGAACAATGACGTTTCGGATGTTTCCGTAAAGGAAGATACCGAACCCAAACAAAGGTTCGACGCGCTTTGGTGGGCGGTTATAGTGATTCCGCCTGTCTGGTGGATCGTAGCGCTGGTTTTAGTGATGATGAAGTCAATAGAATGGAACGTATTCCTTACCACAGGCTTTCTGGTTCAGGGAATCGCCTACATCTTTCAGTCTTTGATGAGGATGGTTTTCCGCCGGTTAGGTCAAGGTTATTCCAAAGGACACTTTGCGGCGTTCCTGGTGATTGGAATCATCTGGGTTGTTTTGGGGATAATCCTCGTCTTCGTGACCAAAGGACTTTAAGCCATTGCTCCCTTGACCTTCGGTCAAAAGATCGCAGAAAGACGTAGGGGCCGACTTTCAAGTCGGCCCGCTTGATTAATACCCGGGCTGACCTAAAGGTCAGCCCCTACGAGCTAAAATCTTCAATTTTCTTTTCTAAGTGAACTTCGATGTTGAATCTCTTATGAAACGGCTCTACGATGACATCCTCCTTTAAGACGACACCCGATATGACTCGACCTGTCAAGGTGGATGCACCCTCCCCCGATACTTCCCTGAAGTGCACCCCCTTCGCAAAGGGAGGGGGAATTATCTAGCACTGTTGAGAGAGATTCCCCTTCCCTGGTGGAAGGGGATAAAGGGGAAAGGGTAGACAAGGGGCTTAAGCCCCTTGCCTGAATCTAGCGATACAACCGTCCCACCCACGCACCCTGGTAGTAGTGTTTCAAGATCCTCTTTGCGCTCTTGCCTCGCCGCGCCATCTGCATGGCCCCGTACTGGCACATGCCAACCCCGTGTCCCCAGCCGTGGCCCTCAAAAAGCAGCGCGTCGCCCCGCTCCTTGACCCTAAACCAGGTGCTTTTAAGACCAAACGCCGAGCGCAGCGAAGGACCCTTTATCTCGTACGTGCCCTTATCGGAGT
>JAYELY010000289.1:0-9357 GCA_034717795.1 Caldifarciminota bacterium | reverse complement strand
GAATACAAAGATTCCCTCCTCGGCCAGAGCCTCATAAACGCAGCGGAAGCATCTTTTGAGCGCGCATTCCTCCTTAAGGTAGTTGATGCTGTCGAAGTAGCAGGTTACCGCGTCAACCGGATGAGAGAGCTTGAAGTTCTGCATGTCAGCCTTTATGATTTCGATCTTGTGGGTCTTTTTTTTCTTTTTTAAGATCTCAAGCATCTCGCTGGAGAGATCGATCGCGGTTACCTCGAAATCCCGGCGAGCCAGCTCAAGGGTAGCGGCACCGGTGCCGCATGCTAAGTCCAGCACTCGCTTAGGCTTGTGGCCGAAACGCTTGAACAGCTCAACCGTATACTCCACCCAGTCGGAGTAATCAATCCCCTTCATCAGGGTGTCGTAGTAGTCGGCGACTTTGCTGAATGGATACTTTCCCATCACGCTATTACGCCGGTTACGCCCGAGCAGTTGATGTGCACTCGCTTCCAGCCCCGTCCGGTGGATGTCCGAACGAATCCGCCTATCTCCACGTGATATTTGTCAATCGTTCCGTAGATAGTGTAGCGGCCTTCGTTCCAGGCAACCTCTTTGCGCTTGGGGTTCAAGGCTACGATAAGCTCCACCTCATCGGGCAGGATGTGGTTGACATCGGCGGGCGAGGGTAAGGGAACGGCCTTCCGGGAGCCTTTGCCTGCATGGGAATGAAACGTTCCGACGATCTCCATCCCCTCGGCGAAGCGGTTTATGATCCGGTTGATGCGCGCGGTGCGGTTCTCGTCTATCCAGGCGAACTCCTGGTCCGACTCTATCGCCTGGAAGACCGCGGCGTACTCGATTATGAATTTCGATTTGGTGGAATAGCCCACGAGATAACCTACGGTTTCTTCGGGATATATCTCGGCAGCAGCCGAAACCATGGTCAAGCACGAAGGCAGGGAGAGGTAAACGTCAACCACGAGGCAGTATAGTCGAGGTGAGGAGTTAAGTCAAGGATTTATCCCTGAAGGGAATGCAAATTTACTTCGCAAGCGTCGTCCTACGGTCAAAATGCAAAATGGAAGGGGAAGCTCACGGCTCACGGCTGACGGCAAACAGCGGACGGCGAATGGCAATAGGGGCGATTCACGACGCGAAGCGGCGAAGCCAATCGTCCTGATGACTCCCCCTCCCGTCAAGGGAGTGGCTTATTCCGCGGACTGGAGAGTCCGCGCTACACATATCTTGGTAAGTCAAAAATATAAGCGAGAGCGGGCTCTTAGCCCGCTCAATGGGTTCTTGAAAAGGACCCCTCGCTGCGCGGCTATGAGATTGCTTCGATTTTGTCGGACAAAATCTCGCAACGACGGTGTGTTTTAACTGCTGCCTTTATGTCGTTGCAAGGTTTTGAAGTGCGAATACAGGGAGCAATCTCATGACGCCGTTTTTCCCCCTCCCTTGGTGGAGGGGGACGGCGCTCCTAGCGCCGGTGGGCGGGGAAGTAAACTTGACAAAACACACGTAAACGGTATGATGGAATATGATCTTAAGGCGGACATGACCATCCCTTGGCCACTCTTAGGCAAGATTGCAATTGTTTGTGGAATCTTAGCGTTCCTTGGCTGGCTTATCGATAAAGTTTTTCAGATATGGAATCGGAAGAAGTTAAAGGAAGATTTTAGAGAACTACTCCTCCGTGAAGCATTAAAGAACGCTTACGTGGGTGGTCTTCCCGAAACCACCGACAGGCGCAAGGTTCGACTCCTGCGCGAAGGTCTTAAGGCCATGCGTAAGTATCGTCACGCCGATGCTATTGCCAAGTTCAGGGAATGCTATGACTTGGCCTCCAATGACAGCGAGCGCTGCGCGTTCTTAAACCTGATCGGGAAAAGTCAGATAAGAAGCAGCGCTTACAAGGATGCCGAGCCAACCTTCCTTGAGATGATTGAGATTGCGGAGAAGGCAGAGCTTGACGAGGCTCTTTCGTTTGCCCTCGGCAACATCGGCCTTGTCTATCGAACCCTGGGCGATCCGCACAAGGCGCTGGAGTTCTATGAGCGGGCACTAAAGATCAACGAGCAGATTGGCAGGCTCGAAGGTCAGGCCGCCGACCTCGGCAACATCGGTGTTGTCTACCGAACCCTGGGCGAACCAGGCAAGGCGCTGAAGTATCACGAGAAGACGCTTAAGATACACGAGAAGATAGGCAACCTTCAAGGCCAGGCCGCCGACTATGGCAACATCGGTGTTGTCTACCGAACCCTGGGCGAGCCTCGCAAGGCGCTGGAGTTCTATGAGCGTTCCTTAAAACTAGCGGAACAGATGGGTAATCTCGAAGTTCAAGCCAACCAACTCGGCAACATCGGTATTGTCTACAATACCCTGGGCGAGCCGCAGAAGGCGCTTGAGTATTACGAGCAGATTTTGAAGATACACGAAAAGATCGGCGATCTCGGAGGGAAAGCCAAAGACCTCGGCAACATCGGCCTTGTCTACCGAACCCTTGGCGAGCCGCACAAGGCGCTCGAGTATTACGAGCGTTCCTTAAAACTCGCGGAACAGATAGGCAACCTGGAGGTTCAGGCTAATGCCCTCGGCAACATCGGCAATGTCTACGATGACTTGGGAGAGCCGCAGAAGGCGCTTGAGTTCCACCAGCGAGCGCTGGAAATAGACAAGAAGATAGGTAATCTTGAAGGGCAGGCTCAAAACCTCGGCAACATCGGCCTTGTCTATCAAGGTTTAGGGGAGCTAGAGAAGGCGCTTGAATATTACCAGAAGTCGCTAGAGCTCGACGAGCAGATTGGGAGACTTGAAGGTCAGGCCAATCAACTCGGCAACATCGGCAATGTCTACCAAGTCTTAGGTGAGCCTTGCAAGGCACTGGAGTATTACGAACAGATTTTGAAGATACATGAAAAGATCGGCGACCTCGAAGGCAAAACCAGTGACCTCGGCAACATCGGTATTGTCTACCGCACCTTGGGCGAGCCGCACAGGGCGCTTGAGTATCTACAGAAGGCGCTGGAGATAGCAGAACAGATCGGTAGCCTTGAGATTCAGGCTAATACCCTCGGCAACATCGGTGCTGTGTATTTAGACTTGGGGCAGTTTAAGGAAGCGCTTTCATATTCCCAGCGTGCGCGTGAGATATTCTTAAAGATTGGGGCAAAGCACAAAGTTGCAGATTGTGATTACAACATTGCCCTTGTCAAACGCAAGCTGGCCGAGCAGGAAAAGTAGCCCACAGGGGCATTTCAAATTTCAAATATCAAATTTCACCGAAGGACGACGCTTACGGAGTAAATATCAAAATGCAAAATGGAAGGGGAAGCTTACAGCTCACGGCGAACGGCTCACGGCTGACGGCAAACAGCGAACGGCGAACGACAATAGGGGCGATTGGCGCTCCTAGCGCCGGGGGGCGGGGAAAGCGGTAGCTATCAAATTAACTCAAATTATTCAGCAAGCGTAACCCTTCGGTTCAAAGTGCAAAATTCACCCAAAATGACCAGAAATCACCCTCAAATGTCCACCTTTTTCCACCCCACAAATCTACTTCGTAGCTTTGTGGGGACCCCGGAGTTTTGTCCCACTTTTGACCAGCTTTTGTCCATCTTTTGGGGAGCTTTTGACCAGCTTTTTTTACCCCATAATCGTGACGAGTGCGATATAAACCTGACTGGGTTATCGGGTTGACAAACGGTTGCTTCTGCTTAGAATTACGCAAGTCACGGGGCCGTGGCGCAGTTGGGAGCGCGTTTGACTGGCAGTCAAAAGGTCACGGGTTCGAATCCCGTCGGCTCCACTTTATGCTATGTATCAAACCTACGGAGGTTAGAATTATGAAGCGGGTTCTTGCCGCAACCCTTGCGGTTTTTGTGCTGGTTGGATGTGTTTCTGCGCGTTCTAATAAAAAGGCTGATAAAGCGGCGGAACAAGCCGCGGCCGACAGCCTTACGAGGATTGAGGCCGAAAAATATCTCTCTATCGGCGTTGATTTCTACAGAAAAAAACTTTACGAAGAAGCCATCGAGAACTACAACAAATCGCTTGAGTACGTTTCCGACTACTATGCGGCGATGGTTGCCATGGCCAGGACCTATCAGGATATGAAGGATCTGACCCCTGCCGAGGAGTGGTACCGTAAGGTCTACGAGACGCATCCCGACAGCGTTGCGGGCTACCTCGGCCTTGCAGGGATTTTTCTTATCAAGGCTTCCATGGACCCCTTGTATTACGACTCGGCACTTGCTATCTACCAGGAAGGTGTTGCTGAGTTCCCTGAGGAGTCCGATTTCTATCATGGCATCGCCAGCGTCTTTGAGAATAAAGGCGGCGTCAAAGCCGCAGATTCTGTCTACGTTGCGGGTCTGGGAGTTAACCCTGACAATCTGGGGCTTCGCAACTCCTACGTTAACTTCCTTACCGATCACGACCGCTACGAGGAAGCATACGAGAACGAACTATACATCGTAAATGCCAAGCCTGAGGATTTCATCGCCCGCGAGAAGCTGGGCGATATCGCGATGAGGCTCAAAAAGTACGATAAGGCTGAGGAATGTTTTCTCAAAGTGATCGAGCTTCACCAAGACGATCCTGATCCGCACGTGAAGCTCGGCAACCTCTACCTCATCCAGAAAAAGTACTCCTCGGCTGAGACGAGGCTGAAAGAAGCGATAGAGATAGACTCGACCAAGCTGGTGCCCCGAATCTACCTGGGGGTCGTTTATCTTAACTGGGACAAAGAAGGTCAGGCGGAAGCCACGTTCAAGGAAATTCTCTCACTGGATGAGAACAACGGCGACGCGCTGTACTTCATGGGAACGATCTACGTCAGGCGCGCCACCCGTGCGGTTAAACAGACGACGAAAGAAGCATGGCAGGCGGGCTGTGCCAACGCCAGGGCTGCTGACAGTTACTTTCGCCGCGCTATCTCTGCCGATCCTTCGAGCAACAGCGGACGCGCCAACAAGCAGTTGGAGTATCTTGAAAAGGTGCGTGCAGAACTCAAGAAAAAACTCTTCCTTCATGGAATAACCGAGTGTTAGGGGGTTAAAGCCGTCTTAGATCGCCGTGTACTGGTGCTCAATCAGAGCTACGAGCCTTTAGGTATATGCAGGGCTCGTCGCGCAGTGGTGCTGTGCTACCTGGGTAAGGCAGAGATTGTGGTCTCTGCGGATGGTCTGCGCGTGCATAGTGTGAATTGCTCCTTTCCGGTCCCCTCTGTCTTGCGTTTAAGCAGACTTGTGAGGCTCAAGAGACGCGAAGTCCCTTTGACCAAGCCCAATTTGATGAGACGAGACAACTACACCTGTCAGTATTGTGGAGATCGCAACGTCCACATGACACTGGATCACGTTATTCCGCGCACACATGGAGGTACGGACTCCTGGGATAACCTCGTGTGCGCATGCGATAAGTGTAACTCTCGCAAGGGCGACAGAATCCCCAGGGAGGCAGGGATGAAGCTAAGGCGTAAGCCGAAGGAACCCCACTACTTTTCCTTTGTGCTGGTCTCTTTAGGAACGCCTCCAGCCGAATGGCGGCCTTACCTCTTTATATCCTGATTCTCGGGGCACAAGCGTTAGATTTACCCTCTGAGTATACAGACGATGTGGCGTGGATTGAGGTGATTTGTGGCGAGGATAAGGTAATCCAATATCGCGATTCATTCGTCTGGGACAGCCTGGCACGATTTATGATCTCCGATGCAGTGGATTCAGGATACGCGTTCGCTTCTCTATCAGTCGCAAGATCGGAACTTAAGTGTGATACCCTTATGCTTTATACCAAGATAGATAAGGGTCCTCTTGTCAGGATTGCATCTCTCGCGTTTTCAGGCGACCGCAAGACGAGGACCTCTTTGCTTGCCCATCTTGTTAGGTTCGAGCCTTTTATCTACTCAACAACAGAGGTGGCAGAGCTTGTTGATGACCTTGGCGATCTTGGCTGCACCGTTCTCGACTGGGAGATTCTAATTGCCCCACTCGAAAACAGGGTTTTCGAGCGCGGATTACCAATGGATGATACAATCAACTCAGCCGCTACTCTGCACTTCCTGATAAACGAAGTTAGTTCTCCCAATCGAGTTACCGCCCTCCTGGGTTACGGAG
The DNA here is from genome assembly GCA_034717795.1 of Caldifarciminota bacterium. GTDB lineage: Bacteria > Hydrothermota > Tepidihabitantia > B3-TA06 > B3-TA06 > B3-TA06. Next base: position 3,283 of record JAYELY010000289.1, on the reverse strand, counting down.
ATGAGGAAGGGTTCTTGGGAATGGCCGATCTTTGGCTTTCAAATCTCTTCGGCGGCAGGCGGGAGTTTTTCTTCTCATGGCAGAGGCTTGCCCCGAACAACGTAAACTTCGCTCTCTCCGCACGAGACCCGTATCCGTTTCGGTTGCCATTCGGTATAGAGGGGGCAGGAGCGTTCCGCAGCTTTGATGAGACCACGTATCATCTTGAGGCGTCAGCCGGGGTGTTCATCATCCCTTCGTTCTTCGAGCTGGGTCTTGGGTACGCCTATGAGCAGGACCGCTCAGGTTCAACCAGGATCAGCAAGAATCTTGCATCAACGCGTTTGAGTGCGGGGGCTTTGGATGTGAATATCCGTGCCGGTGAACGGTGGGCCAAGGAGCGCTCGGTCTACCTTAAGGCATCTGCCAACGCCGGGATATTGTTTCCTCTCGTGTGGGGATTTTCTTTCTGGCTTGAACCGAACGCCGCGGTTGTTACCTCCGCGGATTCTCTCCTTGAAACCGAGCTTATCCCACTTGGGGGTGCGCGAACGCTTCGCGGTTACGTAGAAGAAGAGTTTCGAACCGGGCTTGCGGCGTGGTCGCGGCAGGAGCTGCGCTGGGGCAGCGAGAGCTTCTCCTTATATCCTCTGTTCGACGTGGCCTTGATCGAGGTCACCGGATTTGCGGCAGGATACGGCGCAGGTATCGCAATAGCCACACCTATCGGCAGGTTGGAGCTGGATGCCGCCCTACCCTGGGAAGGTGCGTGGCATGATGCAAAGCTTCATCTATCAGTGGGGGCGGAATTCTAAGGTGTTGACTTTCCATTGTTGCTCTGTTAAAGTTACTTTTGGAGGTTTAGTCTGATTGCTGTAATTCTATTATTTGCCCAGATCATCTCTCTGGATGATCCGATCTGCGAGGCGATAGACCGTCTGGAGACCAAGGGTATTCTCGTCGGCTTGCCGGACAGTCGTCCGTACACGCGCCGGCAGATCATGGACGCCTTTAATCCAGAGGCCGGGCTTTCGGGAGTTGATAGCTTTGATCTGCAAAGGTTCGGGTTCCTTCCCGGTATCCCTGACGCTCGCTGGGCTCCCGTAGTGGCTCTATCTGCGGAAGACGCGTCTTTTGAGTTGGGCGGTGCGCTTCGCGCATCCTATAGACTCCCGGATACCCTGCGGGCAGGCCCGGATATCCGTTTCCGTGGTTCCGTTGGTCCTGCGAGCTTTTTTGCAACCCACAGACTCACCTATGCTTACAACTGGCCTGACACGGTGTTCGACGCCAAGTCGTGGCGTGGAGAGGAGAGGCCGATCTACCCCGAGATTCCCGACGCCCGGCTGGATCTGGATTTTGACTGGCTGCACATCCATGCCGGACGCTCCGAGATCCACCTCGGGCCTGTCACTGACGGCGGACTTCTTTTATCCACCGAGCCCTGGGGCCTGGATCACGCGGCATACACCTTGAAATGGCGTGGTGTTCGTTTCACCTCGCTTTTCGCCTGGCTCCAGCCTGACAAGCGCATGGCAATCCACCGCTTAGAATACGCAGCCTCACACTGGAAACTTGGACTATCCGAGGCGGTTGTCTCCCGTGACACCAACGACATCTTCCCCTACCTGGCCGCGCCTGTCGCTTTCTACTACCTCATGCAGTGGAACAAGCGGCAGGACGAGAACATCCTTTGGGGAGTGGACGCATCTGTCCTCTTCCCGCCGGTCAAATTTTACGGAGAGTTATTGGTAGACGACTTCGCCTACGAGCCGGCCACCGGACCGAACAAGATAGGGGGCAGTATCGGTGGGGAGTGGGTGTCCATCTTATCATCCGAAGTGGACCTGTGCGCCGACTACACCGCTATATCAAAGTGGACCTACGCACAGCGGGACAGCGTGCAGAACTATACCTTCCGGGGCCGCATCCTGGGCGACGACCTTGGGCCTGACGCGGACCGCACCCGCCTGACGGTATCCTGGCGCATCATTCCACGTTTGAGGCTCAGGATTATGGGGTTCTATGAGCGTCACGGCGAAGGCGACGTCTGGCGCGACTTTGCAGACGACGGCGCGCACGACCGGGAAACCTACCACCCCCCATTCCCATCCGGCATAGTGGAGAATCACCTCGGCGCGGACGCCGAACTCAGGCTTACACTTATCGGCCGCAGCTTCATCGAAGTCCGAGGCGGCATAGAGCAGATCACCAACCTGAATCACCAGGAGGGTTCCGAAGGGTTCAGACCCCTCATCCAGACCGATCTTTACTGGGAGTTCTGATGGTCTGGAAGATGCTTGTCCTGGGTGTCGTTCAGGGTGTGAGTGAGTTTCTTCCCATCTCCTCGTCCGGACACCTCTTACTTGGGCAGAAGCTGCTCATGGTGGAAGGCGGGCTTACCGTGCCCATATTCCTTCATGTAGGTACACTGATAGCGGTGGTTGTGTTTATGTCCCGCCGCATCGGCAGGCTTTTTGCCGATATGTTCAACCGGGAAAAGGAACGCAGGATCGCAGGGTGGACACTGATCCTGTATCTTTTTGTTGCGAGCATCCCGGCTGCACTGGCTGGGATTCTTACCAAGGACACCATAGATCGCGTGATGTACGGGCAGCCCTTGTATGTGGCTTTCTTCTTTGTTGGAACCGGTGCCTTGCTGCTTGCAACTCGCTGGGGCAGAGAACGTAATCAGACATTCGGGATTTCAGAGGCTATCCTTGTAGGCATTGCCCAGGCGGTCGCCATCCTGCCCGGCTTCTCACGCTCCGGGTTAACTATCGCTACCGCACTTCTTTTGGGGATCGCCTCTGTGGAGGCGTTCGAGTTCAGCTTCCTTTTATCCATACTTGCTATTGCCGGTGCGGCGTTAATAGATTTCCTCGAACTGTATGGGACCGGGCGGCTATCCCAGCTCGTTCCCCCTGAAGCATGGGTGGTCGGCATAATCGCCAGTGCCGGGGTCGGCTTTGCCGCGCTGTGGGTCGTGAAGAAGACGGTTATCTCCAGGAAGTTCTGGCTCTTCAGCTTCTACTGCTTTGCGGTTGGTGCTGCAAGCCTTGTGCTTTTACTCATCCTCGGCTAGATCGTGTCCCTTATTCGCAAGGCAGAGGATACCTTAAAGCGTGAGTGCGGGTTCAAGAAGGGATCAAGCGTGCTTGTCGCGTGTTCTGGCGGTGCGGACTCGGTCGCTCTTCTACACTTCCTTCACTCACGTCGAAAAAGGCTCGGGATCACTGATCTGGGCGTCTATCATCTGAACCACGGGCTTAGAGGGGCGGAGGCGAATGCAGACGAGGAATTC